>CAYXRN010000082.1:0-15251 GCA_964467635.1 uncultured Chitinophagaceae bacterium
AATCAATCCCAACCAATTAAAGAAGCATGAACATAGATCAAATCCTGTTTTGGGTGCTTGGTATCATCGCGCTGGCCACCGCCATGGGCGTTGTTGTCGCGAAAAGTCCGGTTTACAGTGTACTCTCCTTAATTGCTACCTTTTTTGCTATCGCAGGCCTGTACATTACGCTGAACGCGCAATTCCTGGCCATCGTGAACATCATTGTTTATGCCGGCGCCATCATGGTGCTTTTTCTGTTTGTCCTGATGTTGATGAACCTAAACGCGGCGCACGAACCCCGAAAACATAATGTCATCCGTTTTATAGCCGTGATTTCCGGCGGGTTGTTGTTTGTTGTACTGGTAGCGGCCATTCAGCAGGCGAGTACCGGCACTATGGCGGCAGAAACCACGGATATAGGGCTGATTAAAAACCTGGGAAGGACCTTATTCAACCATTTTGTCTTGCCTTTTGAGATCAGCAGCTTTTTGTTTTTAAGCGCGATGATCGGCGCAATCGTTATTGGTAAAAAAGATTAAAAAGAAGAATAAAAATGCCTGTACAAAATTATATCTGGCTGGCTTTGGCCTTATTTAGCATCGGCGTAGTCGGTGTGTTAATGCGCCGGAATGCGATCATTATTTTTATGTGCATTGAGCTCATGTTGAATGCGGTCAACCTCCTGATGGTGGCTTTATCCAAATTTCATCATGACGCTTCCGCGCAGATTTTTGTGTTTTTTATCATGGTCGTGGCAGCCGCGGAAGTAGCGGTAGGCCTGGCCATTATCGTTATGGTCTACCGCAAGACGCGTTCGGTAGATGTCAATATATTAAACAGGTTAAAGAATTAAAGTTATAATATCCTTTTTTCATGGAGCAGTTTATCTGGTTAATTCCCCTATTTCCGCTTGCGGGTTTTTTGATCAATGGTTTGGGAAGAACAGTCATTTCAAAAACCCTATCCGGTGTGATCAGCAGTACGGTCGTATTGGCCTCTTTCGTTCTGGCCTGCCTGGTGTTTTCTGAAGTGAACAGCGAGGGCTTTGTTCCCTGGACCATCCATTTATTTGACTTTATTTCGGCAGGCGCGCTTGAGATCCCTTTCGCCTTTTACGTGGACCAGCTTACCTCCTTGTTCTTATTGATCATAACGGGGGTGGGCTTTTTAATCCACCTTTATTCCGTGGCCTACATGCGTGAGGAAAGCAAAGCGGGATTCGCCCGCTATTTCGCCTACCTGAATTTGTTTGTTTTCATGATGTTGCTGTTGGTCATGGGTGCCAACTATGTGATTATGTTCATCGGCTGGGAAGGGGTTGGCCTGTGTTCTTACCTGCTCATCGGATTCTGGTTCAAAAACAATGATTTCAACAACGCGGCAGTGAAGGCGTTCGTAGTCAACCGGATAGGCGATCTGGGCTTTATCATTGGTCTTTTCTTGCTGATCCAACACTTCGGCACTTTGACTTATACGGAAGTTTTCCCCCAGGCCGCACAAATGGGCATGGGTACCGGTATCCTGACCGCCATCACCCTGATGTTATTTATCGGCGCTTGTGGGAAGTCCGCGCAGATCCCGCTCTATACCTGGCTGCCGGATGCCATGGCCGGCCCAACTCCGGTATCCGCCCTCATTCATGCCGCAACAATGGTGACGGCAGGCATTTACATGATCGCGCGCAGTAACATCTTATATACCCTGGCTCCGAGCACCCAAACAGTGGTCGCTGTCGTAGGGGTTGTTACGGCGGTCTTTGCAGCCACCATAGCGTTAAAACAATACGACATTAAAAAGGTACTGGCTTATTCCACGGTCAGTCAATTGGGATACATGTTTCTAGGATTAGGCGTAGGGGCTTATACGGGTGCCGTATTTCATGTGATGACCCACGCTTTTTTCAAAGCGCTGCTTTTTTTAGGCGCAGGCGCTGTGATCCACGCCATGGGAGGCGAACAAGACATGCGCAAGATGGGCGGCCTCAGCAAGCACATGAAAATTACATACTGGACCTTTCTCATTGCCTGTTTTGCCATCGCGGGTATTCCTCCTTTCTCGGGTTTTTTCTCTAAAGATGAAATACTCGCGCATGCCTTCGCGGTCAATCCCGTTTACTGGGTACTGGGTATTCTCGGCGCGATCATGACGGCTTATTACATGTTCCGCGCTTTGGGGATGACCTTTCACGGCGGCTTCAGAGGCTCCGAAGAACAGCAAAAGCATGTGCACGAAGGCGGCGCCGCCATGACCATTCCGCTGATCGTACTGGCTGTTTTGGCCGCTGTCGCCGGTTTTGTCAATATTCCCGAATTGTTCGGCGGACAGGCGGACCTGGCTTCTTTCCTTGCCCCGGTATTTGAACAATCCCACACCCTGGCCGCACACGCCAGCCTGTCACATCCTACGGAATGGACGCTGATCGCCATTACAACCGTGTTAATGCTGGTTGCCATGCTTATCGCATGGAATAAATTTTCAAAATACAAGCCGGACGGCAAACCCAATACCGGCCTGGCTAAAGTATTGGAGCATAAATGGTATGTAGATGAATTGTATCACCAGCTTATTACCAGGCCGTTACGGGCCGTATCCGGATGGTTTAATACCAGCCTGGAGAAAGGGGGCATTGACGGGATCGTCAATGGGGTAGGTAAAAGCGTACAATGGGGGAGCCGGCAAATACGGCTGATACAAACCGGGCGTGTGGGTTTCTACCTGTTTGGCATGGTAATCGGCATGGTCGTATTGTTAATTATCGCATTTTTTCTATAAACATAAATAAGCATGACCTTTATACTCATAATTGTTCCTCTCCTAGCCGGATTGATTACGTTTTTTCTCAAAGGGAAGACAGCCCGCGGCTGGGCGATGGCCACTGCTGTAGCTACTTTAGCGCTGACCGCGGTATGTGCAATCTACTGCACCGGCGGGGACGCCGGTACGCTGGTCACCGATGTCCCCTGGATACCGGAACTGGGCGCGCGTTTTACCTTTAAGCTCGACGGGATGGGGACCATGTTATGCCTGCTTACCGCCATCGTTTACGTGGTTGTATTTCTTTCCTGCTGGAAACACGATTTTGACAAGGGGTACAACTTTTACGGGCTGATGCTGCTGATGGAGGCGGGGCTTATGGGGGTGTTTACCGCCTTCGATGCTTTATTATTCTATGCCTTCTGGGAACTGGTGATTATTCCCTGCTACTTCCTTTGTTCCATATGGGGCGGTCCCAGACGGATCAAAGTGACTTTTAAATTTTTCGTATACACTTTCTTCGGCTCGCTGTTGATGCTGATAGGCATTATTTATCTTTATTTTCAAACACCGGGTGCCCACAGTTTTTCTTGGGAAGCCTTTACACATTTAGACCTAAGCGCTTCGGATCAAAATTGGTTGTTCTGGTTGTTCTTTTTTGCTTTCGCCATTAAGATGCCGGTATTTCCTTTTCATACCTGGCAACCGGATACTTACGAACAGGCGCCTACCCCCGTTACAATGATCCTCTCCGCAGTAATGGTGAAAATGGGATTGTACGGCCTGATTCGTTGGGTGTTCCCGGTCATGCCGGAAGGGGTGGCCCTCTGGAGCAACCTGGCGATGATACTGGCGATTATCGGCATCGTTTATGCTTCCTGTTTAGCGCTGGTACAAACCGACTTAAAAAGACTTTTCGCCTATTCCTCCATCGCCCACATGGGGCTCATGGTGGCGGCCCTGTTTTCGGCTACGGAAATAGGGACACAAGGGGTAATGATTCAGATGTTCAACCACGGTATCATCATCCTGGGTTTATGGGTAGTCGTAGAGGCCATCGAGCAAAAATTACACACCCGCAACATAAATGAATTGGGTGGATTGGCCAGTCAATCCCCCCGGCTGGCGATCGCGTTTGTGGTGGTTTGCCTGGGCAACATCGGCCTTCCGCTGACCAGTGGATTCGTGGGAGAATTTATGATGTTTGCCGGTTTGTTGCAATACAAAGTATGGATGATGGTAGTGGCCGGGCTGGCGATTATCCTGGTAGCCATTTACATCTTCCGCATGTTGCAAAAAGTGATTTTCGGCCACCTGAATGAACTGACCCAAAAAATTGTTGACCTAAAAGCTTATGAATGGCTTGCGCTGGCAGTGGTGATCGGCCTTATTCTGGTTATTGGAATTTATCCCAAACCCATGCTGGAATTGCTCCATCACACCACGCACACTTTATTGGCTTTTAATTTAAAATAAGAAAACGTCTTTCGGAACGATTCCGAAAGGATTAGATCAGACCATATGAAAGCATTAATTTTCACTGCCGTATTTGGACTATTGCTGATGCTGTCCGGCCTCTTTATCCAGAAAAAAGGGAACGTAAAGCTGCTGGCTATCATAGGCGTCGTCGTCGCCCTGATACTGAATGGAATAGATTTTGGATTATATGGCGGCACCCCGGTTCGCCTCTTTGATGGCATGTTGTCGGTAACCGGTTTCGGCATTGGGTTTATCGAAGTTGTTTTAGGATGTACGCTGGTCTACTTTTTGCTTTCCGGGCGGGACCTGGCCCGGGTGGGTAAATATACCGGAGAATATTTTGCCTTGATCTTCTTTATTCTTGCCGGAATAACGCTGGCGGCGACCTATGGCAACCTCCTCATTTTGTTTTTGGCCATTGAATTGATTTCTATCCCGCAGTATATCCTGGCCGGCAGCGATAAGCACAATTTAAAAAGCAATGAAGCTTCTTTAAAATATTTCTTGATGGGCGCATTCTCCACCGGCTTTTTGCTGCTGGGCATTGCTTTATTATATGGTGCAACCGGTACTTTTGCCATCCGGCAAATGGACCTCGCCGGAAGTGGGATCGAACCAATGGCGCTCGCCGGCATTATTTTGATCGCTTTTGCCCTCTCCTTTAAAGTATCTGCCGCTCCTTTCCACTTCTGGACGCCGGACGTGTACGACGGGTCCCCTACCGCGGTGACTTCTTTTATTTCCACGATTGTGAAAGTCGGCGGATTTGTAGCTTTTATCCGTTTGTTTCATGTGGCCTTCGGCAGCCCGGCCATTAATGCGCACTGGACCTTGGTGCTGGCCGTGATCACCGCGGCTACGCTGATCATTGGCAATGTTACCGCCGTATTCCAGCAAAGTGTCAAGCGCATGTTGGCTTACTCAAGCATCTCTCAGGCCGGCTTCATGTTGTTTGCCGTTATCGCGATGAATACCCTTTCCTGGCAGGGCATTCTTTTGTATGCCGCCGCCTACAGCCTGGCTACGATAGGCTGTTTTGCCATCTTAATGAAGATGAAGGACTACACCTACGACGGCTACAACGGCCTGGCGCAAAAACAACCTTTGTTGGCCCTGATGAATACCATTTTCCTTTTCTCTCTTGTGGGGATTCCGGCCACGGCCGGCTTTCTGGCCAAATATTTTGTCCTCTCCGCGGCGGTGGAAAAAGGCGGATTGCTCTGGCTGGTTATCCTGGCTGTTTGTTGCGCCGCGATAAGTGCCGTCTATTACTTCCGGCTGATCTGGTCGATGTATTTCAAAAAGGGAGATTGCCAGGTAGAAGAAAAAGAAATTACGCCTGCCTTTAAACTGATCGTGGCTTTTACGGCGGTGCTTGTTGTGGTATTGGGAATCTGGCCCAGCCTGATACTGGCGTGGATCGTGTAAAGCAAAAAAATCACACCGGCTGTGATCTGGCGCTCCAGCTTCAACATGAAACCCGGCGGCCGCCGGTGAAAGGAAGCCAGGCGCCAACAATAAAAGTTGCCTTTTCCTGAATTTTACTAAATTTGTTAGTTAATTGCTAATTAAATTAGTACGCCATGACCTTTGTAAATAAAAACATCAAGTACCTGCGCCACCTGCGCAGCTGGACCCAGGTAGAAATGGCCGCTAAGATGGGCATAAAACGCTCCCTTTTAGGCGCCTATGAAGAAGGGAGGGCCAATCCGCGCAGCGAAGTCCTCGAGCGGCTCAGCGACCTTTTTTACCTCAGCCTGGACGATTTGATGAGAACGGACCTGAGCGCCAAAGAAGGGAATTACCAGGAGCGCCGGCGGCGGCTGAAAGAACAACCCAGGCAGGTCATTGAGTTTGTGCCGGTGAAAGCAATGGCCGGCTATTTGTCCGGCTACCAAGACCTGGAGTTTATCGAAGAGCTTAATACGTTTACCCTCCCTATGATCGGGGCCGGGCGGTATCGTGCTTTTGAGATAGCAGGCGATTCGATGTTGCCGGTTACCTCGGGATCGGTGATCGTAGGGCATAAAATTGCAGAATGGCAGGAGATCAAGCACAACCAAACTTACATCGTTTTAACCCGGGAGGAAGGCATCGTCTATAAACGGGTGCTTAAAAACAACCGCAACAAGAATAAGATAACCCTGCTCTCCGATAACGCCCAATATGAATCATACCATGTTCTATTGGATGACGTACTGGAAATGTGGGAGGCCGATGCCATTATCAATAAGATCAGCCGGAATCAGCAGCTCAATGTAACCCACCTGGCTGACATGGTCAGTCAATTACAGGAACAGGTCAGTGTGTTAAAGAAAAAAGTGAAATAGCCGGTTGGCACATGGCAAGAAAAAACAAATTCGGTCGTTAGTCTTATAACACGATAGTTGCCTGAATTCTTAAAATTTTGACAAAAATGTACTTGAATACCGCGATGTGGATAAAATTCTGCCGGTTGTGTTCAAACAAAAGTCATTTTTTAGATTGTATTTTTTACATTTGGGCTTTGTATGACAAGATCGCAGGCTTTATGGAGCCTCCTTTTTTTATTAAATTTAAAAATATAAATGTTAAGCATCTTATTGCAAGTTCAGGACACCGCGCTGCAAATGGCAGATACGCTGGGGCAGATGAATAGTAATATTGAAACCTCTCAGGACATGCACATGAACCTTTTGACCATGCTGGTTAAAGGAGGCGTGCTGATGATTCCACTGGCTGTATTGTTACTGGTAGCTATTTATGTATTTTTTGAACGCTACCTGTCCATCAAAAAAGCCAACAGAATAGAAGACAACTTTATGCCCATGATCCGGGACCACATCACCACCGGCAATGTGCAGGCGGCCCGGTCCCTCGCCAAAAACACCTACAACCCCGCGGCCCGTATGATTGAAAAAGGGATCATCCGTATCGGCAAACCCATAGAGTACATTGAAAAGGCCATGGAAAATACCGGGAAAATACAGATATACCAGGTGGAGAAGAACCTGATCATTCTTTCGATGATCGCTGCTATTGCCCCGATGTTTGGTTTCTTAGGAACAATCGCGGGCATGATCCAGTTGTTTTTTGACATTTCTGTAACCTCCAACATCACGTTGGGCGTGATCGCCGGGGGTATTTATATCAAAATGATCACATCGGCTACCGGGCTGGTAATCGGTATCCTGGCTTACGTCGGGCATCATTACCTGGTGGCGCAGGTAGATAAGCTCGTCAATAAAATGGAAGCCGCCTCTGCAGAATTTGTAGATATTTTACAAGAGCCTACAACGGTTTAAATGGGGAGCCTGCTATGAATTTAAGAAGTAAATTAAGGTCGGAAGCGCATGTGGAAAGCGGCGCCTTAAATGACATTTTGTTCATTTTGGTGATGTTCTTCCTGATCGTGGCTACGCTGGCCAATCCCAACGTGATCAAGGTCATGCTGCCTAAGGCGCAAAGCAATACGAAAGCCAAGCAGACGGTAGTGGTTTCTATTGATCACAACAATCAATTTTATGTAGGTACGACGCCTGTGACACTGGATCAGCTCAAGGAAGCGCTGATACCCAAACTCAACCAGGACCCCCAAGGGGCCACCATCGTAGTGAATGCAGATAAAACCGTTCCCATAGAATACCTCGTAAATGTCATGCAGGTCGCCCAGGAGTTGGGCGCCCGAGTGGTATTGGCTACTGCCCACCCCGGCGGCTGATTTCCTTTAAGCGCTTTTTCTTTCAGCAGCAAAAACAAGATTCTCCTTTATCCGGTGATCGCCGGACTTTGTCGGCCCGGAGGTCTATTAACATTTCTTTAGGGCCGCAACGGCATCTTTTTTGCATGTTTTCGGTTTTCCCGGTATGACTTACCTGAAACAACGGTATAACGATTGGCCATCAACTGTTTATTTTGATAAGGAACGTTCGTGCAAATGTCCTTTTTAAAATAACAGGCACTACAATTTCCAGACCGTCAATCGGGCAGGGCCTGATCTTGCAGGCCACTGGAAAAAAACCATAATAAGGGTTAAGCAAAGGCTTAACCGCATTGCAATTACACTAAAAAAGACGATTAGTAGAAAATGCCAAAAACAGCAATAACCGGATCATCAAGTTCCACTCCGCCTCTCAAGTCCGCTTTTTTCTTTAGCCTGAGTCTTCTCGCGCTCGCACTATTCTGCGGTTGTTCGACGGTCTCTGATAAATCCAAGCAGAGCGATAATGCCATCGCCTTGCCGGTCTACAAGGTGGATACCGGCGAGGTTGTGCTGACTAAAAACTACTTGGGGACCGTTGAGGGTAAAATCAATGTGGAGATCCGCCCGCAGGTTCAGGGAGAACTGGAGGTGGCCTATGTAGACGAAGGGGAATACGTGCACAAAGGCCAAAAGCTTTTTAAAATCAATACCCAAACCTATCAGCAAGATCTGAATCAGGCCAAGGCCAATGAAAATGTGCAAAAGGCAAAACTAGCCAACGCCAGGCTGGAGATTGAGCGGCTTAAGCCCTTGGTAGAGAACCAGGTGATGGCACCCGTCAGACTCGAAAAAGCCCAATCCGACTATAAAGTAGCCCAGGCCGCTTTAAAACAGGCAGCCGCCGAGGTAGCTAACGCCAAGATTCAATTGGGGTACACCACCATCGAAGCACCGGTAAGCGGGTATATCGGACGGATCCCTAAAAGAATCGGCAACCTGGTCAGTCCGGGGGACAAGGAACCTATTACCGTTTTGACGGACGTCCATGAAGTATATGTCTATTTTTCCATCAGCGAAGGTGATTTTTATAAACTGCTTAAATCACAATCGGGAAAAGATCCGGGGGAAGACCATAGCGCCACCTACATCGATACCAACAAGGTGGTTTCGCTGATTCTGTCCGACGGAACACCTTATCCCTACAAAGGCGTTATTGACGCCTCCTCGGGACAGATCAATAAAAACACCGGTTCTATTTTACTTCGGGCGACCTTTCCCAACGAGGAGAACATGCTCCGCTCAGGCAATACCGGTACCGTTGTTTTGAAACAGAAAGAATACGGAAAGGTAATTATCCCCCAAAAAGCCACCTTCCAGCTGCAGGCCAACCTCTATGTTAAAAAATTAACGCCGCAGAACCGGGTCGTCCGCCAGCTGGTATCCATCGGGACCTCCTTCCCGGAGAACCAATACACGGTAACGGCCGGCCTAAAACCGGGCGACCGCATCCTGGTGGAAGGCTTAAATAAAGTGACAGACAGCATGCTGATCAAGCCTTTGCCATACACACCAGACACCTTAGTGGCCCCCAAAGTGATGCCGGGCCAGGATTCCACAGACTCCCTTTAACCTGACCTTTTTGGCTTAATTCATTGAAAAGAAGAACATATAGATGTTAAAGAAGATAATCAGACGACCGGTATTGGCCACCGTGCTTTCTATGCTGTTGGTGTTGTTGGGATTCGTTGGGATCGTTAAACTACCCATTACCAGGTTCCCCGAGATTGCGCCGCCCAGCGTTTCGGTATCTGCTTCCTACGCGGGCGCGGATGCGGCAACCGTAGCTCAAAATGTGCTGCTGCCCTTAGAAGAACAAATAAACGGGGTGGAGAATATGACGTATATGAAGTCGACCGCATCTACTGGCGGCGGAACCATTCATATCTATTTTAAACAAGGCACGGACCCTAACCAGGCCGCGGTGAATGTGCAAACCCGCACGTCCAAGGCGCTGTCAAACCTTCCGGCAGAAGTAGTGACCTCCGGTGTTTCCGTGACACCCAGGCAAACCGGTGTCATCATGACCCTCAACATCTACAGCACAGCTCCGGACCTGGATGAGACCTTTATCCAGGTATTTACCAGCAGGGAAATCAGCAGAGAACTAGCCCGGATAGACGGAGTCGCCGGGGTATCCAAAATAGGGAGCAGGAACTACGCCATGCGGGTCTGGCTCAATCCGGATAAAATGAAAGCCTTTCACCTGGAGCCCAATGACATAAAAACAGCCATTCAAAACCAGAATTTCCAGATAGCGCCGGGTAAATTCGGCGAAAACTCCGCCCAGACCTTTGTTACGGTAATCCGGTATACCGGGAAATTAACCACCGCCAAAGAGTTCGGAAACATCATTGTTAAAACCAACCCTGATGGCACCATTCTTCATCTAAGAGATATCGCCCGCATTGAGTTGGGGCCTACCAATACCCACAATTTAAACCGCTACAACCAAAACCCCGGGATAACGGTGAACATCACCCAAACGAATGGTTCCAATGCCCGGGACATTGACATCGCGATCCGCAAGAAGATGAAGGAACTGGCCGAGAAGTTCCCCAACGGGGTTAAATACGATATCACCTATAGCGTTCGCGATCAGGTGGACGAGTCCATTGATCAGGTGATCCACACGCTTTTCGAAGCCTTTATATTGGTATTCATTATTGTATTTATATTCCTGCAAAACTTCAGGGCCACGGTTATTCCCGCCATAGCAATTATCGTATCGCTTATAGGCACCTTTTTCTTTATCTATCTTTTAGGGTTTTCCATCAATGTCTTAACCATGTTCGCATTGGTGCTGGCCATCGGTATAGTCGTGGATGACGCGATCGTCGTCGTCGAAGCCATCCATCACAAAATGGACAGCACCCTTTTCGGGCCGAAGCAGGCCACCCTGGCGACCATGGATGAGATCACTCCCGCCATATTGTCGATTACCCTGGTTATGGCGGCAGTGTTTTTTCCTATTGGCTTTATGGAAGGGCCCTCCGGGGTGTTTTACCGGCAATTTGCCTATACGCTGGCCGTCGCCATACTGATTTCGGCGGTGAACGCGCTGACTTTGTCGCCCGCACTTTGCGCCCTCATCCTCCGGAAACCGCGGAAAAAACAGGAGAAAACAACCGGGAAGGATTCGCCCGGCACAGTCGGGCCTCCGGTTCATAAGCCTAAAATCAAGGATTTTCTGGACCGGTTCTTCAGCGCTTTTAACACTTCTTTCGAAGCTTTTACCGTCCGCTACGTCAATGCAGTAAGGTTTCTGACAAAAAACAAAAAAGCAGCGATCGTCGGCCTGGTGCTGGTGTCGGCCATCGGGTTCGTGTTGATGCGGTTTACGCCAACGGCCTTTGTCCCCACGGAAGACGATGGATTTATCGCTTACTCCATTAAACTGCCGCCGGGCTCCTCGCTCGCCCGTACCACCAATGTGCTCAACAAGGCCATCTCCATTCTTGAAAAACGGCCGGAGATTAAAAGCATGTCCAGTTCCGCGGGATACAATGCCATTGACGGGACCAACAGCACTTCTTATGCCGTCGGCTATATCAACATGTACCCTTACGCCAAACGGAAAGGGACTAAAAGCATCTACGCCTTCATAGATACCGTCAGAAAAGACCTGTCCCAACTCAAGGAAGGGGCTGTGGCTGTTTTCATGCGGCCGACTATTCCGGGCTTTGGCACACAGGCGGGCCTGCACTTTGTATTAGAAGACCGGCTGGGCGGAAGCTACCACTCCTTTGGCATAGTGGCGGACTCTTTTTTGACCGCTTTAAACAAGCGCCCGGAGATACTCGCGGCGGGAACTACCTTTGAACCCGATTTCCCCCAATATGAGTTAAGCGTAGACAAGGAGAAGGCCAGGGTCATGGGCGTGAACATTAAAGACATGCTGGAAAATATCCGGCAATATTATTCCCGTGTGCGGGTGAGTGATTTCACTTTGTTCAACCGACTAAACAGGGTATACCTCCAGGCCGCCCCAAAATACAGCGCTGTTCCAAAATCCTTAGACGCTGTTTATGTGAGAAACAAAGCCGGTGAAATGGTGCCCGTGAGCACGCTGGTCAACTTAAAGAAAGTTTTGGGGCCGGAAGTGGTCACACGCTATAATCTGTACAACAGCATAGAAGTGAGCGCTACCCCGGCCAAAGGATACAGTACCGGCGAAGCTATGGAAGCGGTGGAGGAAGTCGCCGCCGAAAACCTGCCGGGCAATTACCAATACGAATGGACGGGGATGAGTCTGCAGGAAAAGCATTCCGGGGGACAGGCGGCCTTTATCATCTTGTTGAGTGTGCTGTTTGTGTACTTCCTTTTATCGGGCCTCTACGAGAGCTACCTGCTGCCGCTGTCCATTCTTTTATCGGTGCCGGTGGGCTTGGTGGGGGTATTTTCAACGGTCAATATCGTTGGCTTGCAGAATAACATTTACGTACAAGTCGGGCTGGTGATGTTGATCGGGCTCCTGGCAAAGAATGCTATTTTAATGGTGGAATATTCCGAGCAGTACCGAAAAGCGGGCCACAGCATTTACCAGTCGGCTATAGAGGGGGCCAGGTTGAGGCTGCGGCCTATTTTAATGACGTCGCTGGCATTTGTCGCGGGACTTATCCCCTTAATGTGGACGAGCGGCCCCTCGGCCATGGGCAATCACTCTATCAGTTTCGGCGCCGCAGGGGGTATGATAGCGGGAGTCGTTTTGGGCATATTTATCGTCCCCGTGCTGTTTATCATCTTTAAGCAGCTGGATGAAAAATTAAAAAAGAAGTTTACCAATGATGAAGAATTTGAAGCGGCCTAAAAATATAGGATTTTTTGCCTTCCTTTCCTGTATTTTATTTTTTTCCGCATGTAAAGTATCCGAGCAGTACACCATCAAAGACATGGCGCTGCCGGAGGCATTTCGTTTGCCGGATTCGGTGGCGCAAAACCTGGATGACGCCATCATCCCGTGGAATCAGTTCTTTGACGACACGATACTGCTGCGACTTATCGACAGTGCGTTTAAACAGAATTTTTCCATACGCACGGCGAATAAGGAAATCGCTATCAACAATCAATATTATAAGGAGTCTAAAGCCGCTTTCTTACCTTCCTTTAACCTCAGGCTGCTGAACATCGAAAGACAATGGAGTTCAAGGTATTCGGGCGACAGCCCGGAGGACGCCTGGTATAAAGAACACGGCGCCACAGCGCCGGACAACCTATTTGTCAGTTCCAGCGGCTACCAGAGTACTGCCGCGCTGGATTGGGAGGTGGATATCTGGGGGAAGTTAAAAAATCAAAAGCGTGCCGCCCGCGCCTTATACCTGCAGTCTTTCGAGGCCCGCAAGGCGATAGAAACCGAAGTAGTGGCTACCATAGCCGAAGACTATTACCGGCTGCTCATGCTGGATGAACAGCTGAAGGTGGCCAAAAAGAATTACAATTTCCGGGACAGCACCTTGAGGATGATCCAACTGCTCTATAAATCGGGAGAGGTCACGGCCCTGGCCGTTCAACAATCAAAATCTCAGGTCTTGGAAGCTTCTGCTTTAATCCCCGACCTGGAAAAGCAAAGGGCGATACAGGAAAACAAACTCCGGTTGTTAACCGGCGCGCTGCCCGGAAACATCCTTACAACTTCTACGCTTAGCGCCATGGATACGGCCTACAAAGCGGTCGACAGTTTTCCCTTGTACCTGGTGCAGAACCGGCCGGATGTGCTCATTGCCCGCTACCAATTGAAGGCAGCCAACGCGAGCGTAGGCGTTACCCAGGCCGCCCGGTATCCGAACTTAACCATTTCCCTTAGCGGCGGGGTCAGCAGCGTGCTGGCTAAAAACTGGTTCAATATACCCGGATCTTTACTGGGAGGCATTGTCGGCGGACTTACCGCGCCTATTCTCCGTGGCCGGCAGCTAAAAACGGATTTCGAAGTGGCCAAATTGAAAAGGGAAGAAGCGGAAATCAATTTCCAACAAAGCGTCTATGGTGCGATAGTAGATATAAAGAATTCGCTTATCGCCATCAACAAACTCACCGAACAGCTAGCCATTGCCAAAGAGCAACAACGGGTATCTGAAAAAGCGGTAGAAAGCTCCCGGATGCTTTTCAGATCCGGATTCGCCACCTATCTGGAGGTAATTACGGCCCAGGGAGAGGCGCTGGATAGTGAATTAAATCTGGTAAAAGCCAAAGCCAACCTGCTTACCGAACGCATCCAATTGTACCGGGCGCTGGGCGGTGGATGGCAGTAGCCCGTCCGGCCCTGCTTTCCCTTTTGCCGGGGGCATTCGTACCTTACAAGGAAGGGCAATTTAACCCCGGCTCGGGCAAAGGACTCAGAATATTTTATACCGGTACTTGATGTTGTTGGTATTGTTTTCTAGTTCCTTGATATTGATAGAGGCCTTGATGTCTGAAATAGCCTGTTGTTTCAAGTCGCTAAACTCCCGCTGCTTCTGCTTAACGATGTTTTTGTCTGCTAAGCCATTGTCCTGCGCCAGGTTCAAAGCGTTCATTACCTGGTCATAGTAGCTGTTGACCAGACTAAAGTATTCGTTGTACAGGTTTTCAAACCTCTTCGTCTGCATGACCAGGTCTTCCAGTTGGTTGTTCGCTTCCTTCAGGCTCATGTTTTCCCGCAACAGGCTTTCATAGTCCAGCTTTCCATTCTTAGTATATTTCTTTTCCAGCTTATCAAAAAACTCCTTGGTGGTTTCCTGGTTGAAGCTCAGAAAATAATGGTTTAAAGTAACGCCCAGGTCCTCTCCCCCCTTCCGATGCGGGGGATCTAAGCCGAGCGCGCTGGCGGTAAACAACAGGTGATCGTACATGTTTTGTTGCAACATATTGAGCTGATCCTTATTGAAGTTAAGGCCGTATTGAAATTTTTGATTTGCTTCATTCAACACCGTATAATAGCTGACGTATTTATTCACCTCCTGTTCAAACTTATTCAGGGTTTCGGCATTAATATGCTTGTTATTAATGCTTAAAGTGTGAAAAAACGTCATAATGGAGTTAGCAATCGCAAGCGGTGGTGTCAAGGTCACCAGGCTCTTGAAAATCGGGCTCTTCAAAATGGATTCCGTCGTATTGATGATCTTCTCATTCCGTTTGCTTTTGGTGGCCTTGCCATGAAGAATCACCGTTTTAACGAGGTCGACAATCTTCTCACTGAAGGAAAATCCCAGCGCTTTACTTTCCGGATTATTCAATGAAGTAATAAAAACATCCAGGTTGTTGGAAGTGGTCCGGGATTTCAGGTCAATAATTTTCCTGTTCAGCAGGTAATAGGTCCTTG
>CAYXRN010000083.1:0-14560 GCA_964467635.1 uncultured Chitinophagaceae bacterium
ATCGATAGACCTCCATGTATCCACTTATACCCGTCGATTTGCAAGCCTCCAATAGGAATGGTGCTAGAGGGGGGGCAATGACTGCGTTATGTTTTCTTGGAATAGGCGGACTGATATAGCCGGAAAATTGAATAAAACCCAGATAGGCCTTGTTTTTATACAATGAATCTGCTCGTCGTAATTCATGGCGCTCGCTAATCGGATGTTCTATCGAATTATTCAATTGAACATCCGGAGGCAACCACTTGTATGACAGATAAATATCCGAGCGTTGGTCGGTTACAACCATCAATGGCTTAAATCCTAATGCCACGGAAAAGCCATCAGAAGCCATATAGTTTAGTGAAATTGGAAGCGAAAGCATGCCTACTGAATGTCGTATGCCAATTTATTGCAAAAGGTATTGGAGGGTATACGAAATTACGTGGCAATATTCTGCATGGAGATGCCATTTATGAAGATGAAAAAGAAAAAACGCTCTCGGAAAGAGGATTGGAGAAGTTTGACTGAAAACCGGGTCAGGAAATAAGTCGCCAATGGTCTGATTGTTTATCCTAAGTGAAAATCATTGATTTATCACGTGTTCATAGAGGAGGATTATTTCCTTATTCTGGATTAAGGGATTTGGTTTAGGGTCTGTGGAGAAGGCTATACCACCTAGGCTATCTTAGTGAAAAAAGAATTGAGATAAACCAGATAGAGATTCTCTTATTGTAATTTTTCTTAACTTAGAATAATTGCTGTCAGTGGTATATGTTATAATTTTTGGTTTTCTGCCAATACCACCCCTTGGACATATGAAAAAAAAGTTAACAGTCATGCGAAAATTTGTTATGGGAGATATCCACGGTGCGTATAAGGCATTGTTACAATGTCTGAAGTTTTCTTCGTTTGACTACGAAAATGATCTGCTAATTCAGCTGGGTGACATTGTTGACGGATCCCCTGAGGTGTTCGAATGTATTGAGGAATTGCTGAAGCTAGAACACCTAATCTCCATAAAAGGTAATCATGATGACTGGTTTGATCACTTTATTAAATCTGGTATCCATCCTGATCATTGGGAGCAGGGCGGAGCGGCTACTTTAATTTCCTATTGTCGGCATGTTGGGAAGAAGAGGGGACTTTTTACTCTTGAAAATGATTATGAAACTGCCCTGGAGTCAAATGATATACCCCAAACGCATAAAGTATTTTTTGACAGCCAGCAACTGTTTTATGTAGATGAACAGGACCGATGCTTTGTACATGGAGGTTTTAATCGCCATCTGCCTCTTCATAAACAGAAAAAAGAGGACTTCTATTGGGATAGAAATCTTTGGCGGAAGGCCCTGCACGTGCATTCCTACGAAAAAGATATCCAATTACCGCTGGACTTTTATGATGCGGTTGACTTTAAAGAAATTTATATCGGCCATACGTCTACCACCATGTATGGTACCGACAAGCCGTTAAGAGCCTTAAATATCTTAAATCTGGATACCGGCGCAGGACATGGCGGACGGCTGACCATTATGGATATTGAAACCAAACAGTACTGGCAATCCGATCCTTTGTTAGAACTATATTAGGGTGCCAGTTAACTACGTTGTATGATCATAAGCCCCAGAGTTTGATAGTGCAGGCCTTTGCCTCGTTATATATGTTAATCCGCTAATGGGAGAAAAGAGCTTAATTTGGTAAGGTTGAGTCAGTAAATTATTCGACTCCACCTAGTTACTTCCTGTTGTCCTACGAAGTTACAAAATGAAATCTTATTATTTCCCGTTTTTTTCCTCTGAATATCGGCGTTGATCTTTGTTCAGGGTCATTGATTTTTGTTCATTTTGTTCAATATTGAATAAATAGATTGAACTCTTAGGAGAATCGTATTTATTTGCGCTTAAATCATCTTTTATGGTGCATTAAAAACACTTTCTCAGTTAATTTACTTTTATTTTAGAAATTCCTGTTGACAGTTAAATCAGTAACTACTTTAGCCCTTAGACTATATCTCATTAATAGTGAGATCTTACATTTTTAAACTAAATTCCATAATGACAATGAAACAAACATTACGTGTAAGGGGTCTCATCCTTACTTTTTCGCTGGCCTTGCTTGCGGTACTGCAGGCTCACGGGCAGATGAAGATCGGTAATCATCCGACGGAAATTAACAGGGCGTCAATCTTAGAATTAGAAAGTAACAAACAGGGATTATTACTGACACGGATCCAGGATACATCGGCCATGACCCCTTTAAACCCACCTGATGGAATGATTATCTACAGTGTAAAAGACTCTGCTTTGTTTATCCGTGCTAATCATGAATGGAAGAAATTGATAGATTCGACAAGGCTTAGTGCGCAATTTTGGAATTTAAAAGGGAATGATTTTACGACAGCAGATTCGACCAATAATATTTTAGGGACATCAAACGCAATGGGTTTCAGGATAGGTACCAATAACACTGCTGCAATCGTGATTGACCGAAATGGGAATGCCACTTTTATAGACAGTATTAATGTGGAGAAAAATGCAAACATAGCCGGGAAGATGACTATAGGGGATTCCTTACGGGTGGGAAACCGCCTGTTAAATGTCGCCTTGGACAGTACTTTTATCGGTAACGCCTTATTTATCAACGACAGCGTGCGGTTGAAAATTGTCCGTAATGCGCTGCCTGGAGACGATTCGGTATTAGTACTGGGGGCGGATCATGTCGTTCGTAAGATGTCCTTGGACTCGACGGGTGTCCGACAGGTAGCGGGGTTGAAAGGCCCAGACATTTATTTGAGCGTGGACAGGGATAGCACGGATTTTAGTATAGACAGCACGTCTGTTGCCAACACGATTATCTTCCATATGCCTTATGCTAATGGGACAAAGAATGCGGCCAAAAACGGATTGGTGGATAGCATTTCACAATCTTTTGCGGGTGGTAAATCTTTTCGTGATTCGGTAGCGGTAGGGACGACAAATAGTCCAACCTCTATATTGGATATACATGGTAATGTCGGCATGGCCATAGCAAAAGCTAATTCTACACTTGGTTATGATTTGTCTGATCCGGCTAATGACAGTATCAGGACTTTAATTGTGGACGTGGGAACAATTACAGGTGATATCAACACCCCGATTGTGGTCCCTGTAACCTTACCCGATCCTATACAGGGAAGAATTTATACCATCAAGAAAATAGGTAAAACAGATGATGCTCAGCTTGATGTAATAGTGAGTATAAAGCCGTCTTCCGGCACTATTGAGGGGAGTACAAAGTTTGATATAAACAATAACTGGACCTCTGTTAGTTTGCAGGCATTAGACGGTTCAAATTGGTACATTGTGGGACATTGAGTCATGCATAGCTGTTTATATATCGTACTATGTTTATTAACCGTTGGATGTTGCCTTTCTGTCTTTAATGTGGAGGCACAACAATTAAAGTTGGGGAATGATCCAGCATCAATAAACAGATCTGCTGTGTTGGAATTGGAAAGCTGGAATCAGGGGTTGCGATTGAGTCGGGTGGATACAAGTGCTGTAAACGCTATTATTAATTCTCTTGATCCGGCTAAAAGAGATTCAGCGAATGGGATGATCGTTTATCAGACAAGCGATAGCAGCATCTATTATCGTGCGGGCGGTTATTGGAGGAAGCTGGTGCGGGCGGGGAAACGACGAACCTTTGCCAATACCCCTGATTTACCGATAACCGATGGCAGTACGGGCTCGACCTATGAGGACGGAAAGATGATTTCTGGCAGCAAGGATGTCTTTGTAACCTATTCAATAAATTTAACTGCAGAATGGTCATCATCTCTTTTAAATGTCAATGCTAGTTTTGGGTTTGCAACAGCTGAATTGCAGGTATCTTCTGATGGTACTATCTGGATAACTATTGCCACAATTGAGCTAAAGTTTATAACTGGATTTCCTTCTGTTATTGGCCTCAGTTCTGGTAAGTTATCGGATACGAAGACACTGTCGGGCTGGATTGAAAGAGGGCACAGGGTGAGAATCCTGAAAAAAGGGGGCGGTACATGGTCTGTAGAGCCTGTAAGTGGACAGGAAGTGACTATGGAATAGCTTAGGATGCAAAAATGTTTAATTCATATTATTATTTCCCTGTTGTCCTATTTATTAAATGCTTTAGGCCGCAAACAAACTATCTGTTGTCTGTCGGTTACTGTCTCCTGTCTCTTGTATACTCCGCTCCGCGCCCAACAGCCCATCTTCATACCAAGGGAAGGAGATGTTTTTTTGCACGGCGAAGATACGGTAGGCATTTTTGGCAATGTGCTGAATGAAGGCCGCTTTGGCACACAGCGGGGGTCGGTTATTGATTTTTTAGGACAAAAATGGCAAAATACTTCTTTGTCATTACTTCCCGGAAGTGGTGGGATTAATACATCCGGTGGTCTGTTCCGTTTTATGGGAAGGCAGCGACAATTTTTGTCAGCAGGTTATAATTTTAACACCAACGTCGGACCTTCCTTTCCTAATATTGCTATTGAAAATGAGCAGGGGCTTCAGCTCGAAGATCTGAACGACCTCCATATCCGAGGTAAACTGCATTTCAATGATGGTTGTCTTTTTCTCAACGGATGGAATGCCCTTGTGGATGACTCTATTACCGGTTATTCCGAAGAAGGGTTTGTAGTGACCGGCAGCCAGATCGGCGGCGGTCGATTATACAGAAAGCCATCTGAAAAGGATACTCTTTTAATATTTCCCATTGGAACGACTGCCAACAGCTATTCGCCTCTTGCCATCAGTTCGTCCCAATCATTTAGCGGTATTGCAGGCGCCCGCGTTTTTGACCACGTGTATGAAAAGGCTGTTAATGGCCGCGTCATGGACAGCAATTATGTAAAGAAGACGTGGTCGCTATCTGGAGTGCAAGGAAAAGAGCGGACTGTTCTTTTGTTACAACACGATGAGGTGGATGAAGGTATTCTTTTTTCACCTTATCGTGATAGTAGTTATATATCACTTTATAGCATAATCAATAGTGAATGGGATCGAGATTCTCTTGCCCATGATGTGCTAAATCCAGGGAGACTTACTACCGGAAAGCTTCTGGATCATTCTTATCTGAATAACCGTTTTTTTCCCCTGGGCCTGCCCAATGAAACGCCCGACTCTGTCACATGGCTTAGCGTTTCCAACGTTTCAAACCGCATGATCTGCCCGGTAGCCGATTTCAAACTATGGGCGGCCCAGCGCTATAATTACCGCTGGGTACAGCTTTTTTGGCGTACGCTGCGGGAACTGAATGTAAAGTCTTATGAAGTACAACGCCGGCGCGATACCGCTCGTAAATTCCAAACGATTGCAACTTTCAAGTCCAAAGGCTCAGGCGGCTTTAGCAATCATCTTTTGTATTATTATTATGCGGATGATAACACCTATGATGGTTGGACGTATTACCGTCTGAAAATAACCAGTGCCAGCAACTGTATCGTTTATACAGGTTTACAGGACGTGCCCTGGGGCATTGGTATAAAGGTTTGGCCGAATCCCAGTCCTGGTGATGCCTATGTGCAAATTCAGGGGATTAAACATCCTATTATAATCCGGTTGATGAATACCCTGGGGCAATCGCTTCGTCAATATACAATGAACAAAGATGGGATACTGGATATTAAAGATCTTCCGGATGCAGTTTACTTCCTGATATTTTATGATACCCAAAACAGTAACCATAAGATCACTACGGTGAAGTTAGTCGTCCAACGTCCAAGGTGATAGCGATAGTATAATGCGGTATGTGGTCCAGGCACTCCAATCACGTGAAGGGGCACCGGCTATCTTAGTGTCTCACGTCCATTCCATACTTGGTGATGAATTGATTGGGCGGTTTACAAAGAAAATGCAGGTATTGCTAGTTCACTGGCTATTTCGGCTGCATGATCGGACATGCGTGAAATGGTAAACTTATTCAGTACCTTTGATAGAAGAACCTCTGATAATTAATTTGCCGTCCATTACCACTGTCTTTGGCGTATAATCAGAAGCAGTGGATAATTGTTCTAAGAGTAATTGTGCTGCTTTTTGCCCCATTTTGTAGGTAGGCTGTTCTACGCTTGTCAGGTTAGGCTCCACAATTTCAGCCATTTTTGAGCTGGTAAACCCTACTACGCCGATGTCTTCAGGGATTTTGTATCCGTGTTTTTTTAAGACTTTCATTGCTCCCAATGCGGTCGGGTCATTTGTAGCGAAGACGGCATCCGGTTGGTGTCCTTGCTTTAATAAATTCTCCATGGCTATTTCTCCGTCTTTTATGGTAATACCGGTTTCTACTATTTGTTCTTTTGTGAAAGGAACTTTATGCTTTTCCATGGCTCTTTTAAATCCCCTTATTCTGTTTTTGATGAGCATTAAATGCGTTGGTCCGGCGAGATGGTAGATGTTTTTATACCCCTGTTCAATAAGGTGTTCCGTGGCGAATAAGGCCCATTTATAATCATGAAAAACTATTTTGGATACCGGAAGTGAATCATTGATCCGGTTGAAGAGTACTATCGGGAGTTTATTTTTAATTAACTGTTCTAAAGATTCAATGTTTTTGGTTTCTTTTGAGAGGGAGATTAATAAGCCATCCACCATGTGATTTTCCATGGCATTCAGGTTTTTCAATTCCAGTTCCGCACTTTCGTTAGACTGCATGATAATGACCTGGTAATTTTTTTCACATAGGACATCCTGTATACCCATGATTATTTCAGGGAAAAAAGAATTGATGAATTCCGGGACGATCACACCAACATTATAGGAATGTCTTTGTAACAGTTTTCTTGCGATGGGATTGGGCTTATATCCCATTTCCTTTGCTTTTTCTAAAATCCGGTCTCGAGTTTCCTTTCTTATATCATACTTATCGTTAAAAGCCCTGGAAATGGTGGCAACAGAAACATTTAATGCTTTGGCAATATCTTTAATGGTAACATGCTGCATGATATTAGAACAGTTAAATTGGGATGTAATATACAACTAATATTAGTTTTGGAGTCCAAAACAAGGTTTTCGTAAACGATTTCAGGGATTGTAAACGTTCTCGTAAACGATTTCGAAGATTTCTTAGCGTTAAAACTTCGTAAAATGGAGAGTAAAAAATAGTTTTGAGTCAATATTTATTTAATTATGGGGTACTTCGATTTTGCCACTATCGTCATATTCATATTGATCGTTGTTATTTGCGGTATCTCTTTTCCCGGCGCAGGAAAAAGCATGAAATCTTTCTTTGTTGGAAATGGCGCTTTCCCCTGGTGGATCAGCGGTTTGTCTTTGTTTATAAGTTTTTTTTCCACCGGTGTTTTTACCAATGATTTATATAAACGTCTTTTTCCCGAAAGTAGTGAAAAACACCTCAATGTAGCTAGATATTCTACAACAGTTTTTGGAATATTTACCATTATCGTGGCGTTGCTGGTTCCTGTTATGGGTGGTATTGTGGATGCAGTCGGTAGCATTGGAACACTTACCGGGGCACTGCTTTTCCTGCCACCGCTCTGGTGCCTGTTTTCTAAAACACAGACCCGAAAATCTGTTCTTGCTGTTGCGATTGTCTGTTTGGTTATTAACCTTTTCTTCAAGTTTATTTCTCCATTATTCGAGTTGTCGCTGGCAAGCGGCGTGGAAATGATGGTAGGTGTGGGTGTCCCTATTGTGATTATGGCTGTTTATGAGATGCTGCTATTCTCTTCTCGAAAAAGAAGCTGCGCTTATGACAATTATGAAGAAGCCTTTATCGAAAAGAACGGCAGCAATGATAAAAACGCGACTGAAACCGATGCAGACAACCAACATGGCCAACGGGTGATTGCGCTCGGTATTCTCATGATTGGGATATTGACGCTTGTAAATAGGTGTTGTTTCTATTCAGCCGACCTGGGTCGTACTTATCGCGTGAATTTTAGTTTTGACCGTTAGTCTTTTAATGTATCCTTATAAACACATGGAAAAACTAACATCGGCAAAAAATAAATCGGTATAATGATGTTTGAAAGTGACGTCCAGCGATCGATTTTTCTAAAATGATGGTCTGGCAGTTGTAATAGGTCTTTACAGGTATAGTTTAATTTGATATGAATAAGCGATTGATTAATAGGTTTTCTGTGATTTTATGTATTATGGTCGTAATACCTTTTATGTGTTACGGACAAAATAGCTTGTCGTTGCATAATGAAAAAGTAAAAGTGCAATGGGTTAAAACAGATAAAGGCTATAAGATTGACATCTTAAACGTAAGCGTTGGTGATAATAGGTTAGTTAAAGTAAGCAACCTTCTGGGTAAATATACTGTTCTATACTCGGAGGGTAAGCCGTCGACAGGTCCGGAATGGAGCTACGTAGGGCCGGCCGCCCAAGATTTTCCTGATAGCTCCTATACCCTCATTTTTGGCCGTTGGCGAGAAGATTTAAGTGAGGTGGCGCTTAATACGGCCGGAAAAGCGTTTAATTTTTTTCCTTCAAAAGCTGTTCAGACGAGTGACAGTGAAATTTTGTTTTTTTATAATTCCGAACACCTCCAAGTTAAGTCAAGCTGGAAGCTGGATAAGCATTTTGATACGGATATAATGGTAAAAGTTGAACTAACTGCTAATAAAAATGGCTATTATTCTATGGCGAGCCCTGAATTGTGTTCCATTCCTAAAAGTGATATAAAATGGGGGATGATTCCGGGGCACTTTCAAGGAACAGGCTTGAACCCTAACCTTGTTCTGAGTTACGGCTACGGGCAGGGAATCCCCGATAGACCGGTTATAGCCAGGGAGCGGACCGCAAGCACCCTCGCCCCGCTTATCACTACGAAAGAAGGCTTTACCATAGCTACTATCGCGGCGCCGGGAATGGGAAGGGATCCATGGGGCAAGAATAAAAATACAAATAACGACTGGTTGCTGGGGTTGTCATTAATCAACAGGACGGGCCATATAATGCCGACACTCTATCATCCTGTTCTTGGTGAAAAAACATCCTATTTACAGAAAGGTGAAAAACGTGTCTTGTCGTTCAGATACTCTTTTGGAGGAAAAAGCTGGTATAAAGTGTATAAGCATGCCATAAATGACATATACCGGTTTAAGAATTTTTTAGCGTTAAAAGATACCAGATTATCCCTTACAAACAGAATTTTAGGGATGTGGGATTATGTCTGTAAGGATTCAACCTCACTTTGGCACGTAAGTAAATATAACGGTCTTGAAATCGGCGCACAGGAATATAATGCCGCAGTTGTCGGATCGGATCACGACGCAAGAAAGAATTCGGATTATGGTGCGATGTGGATGCTCGCCAATATAACGGAAGACAGCCTATTAATAAATACCCGACTACCCTATGCCAGAAATTTCAAATTGGCGCAACAAGAGATAAAGGACCCGTTTTTTGAAGGGTCGCCTAAGGGGCAGTATTATTTATGGAAGCGTAAACGATTTACTGAAGAGTGGGGAGATTACGTGGAACCCATCGGTTTAACCTATTATACCATGTTAGATATCGGAAACATTCTTCTTTTCAGACCGGAGGATACTGTGTTACTAAAAAGATTGAGATTGGGGGCCGATCGTTTGCTGACATGGCAGCATAAAGCCGGTAACTGGGAGGTGGCTTATGATAAGCAGACGCGGACGCCTGCTTTTACCGATCTAAAAGATTTAAGGCCAACTTTCTACGGGTTAGTGGTGGCCTATAAGATTTTAGGGGATAAAAAATATTTGCGGGCGGCTTGCAGGGGAGCAGATTGGTTTATCAAAAATGCGGTTAACGAGGGAAAATTCTTAGGTGTATGCGGAGACTTTCGGTTTGTCCCGGACTTTGCTACGGGACAGAGCGTACAGGCGCTTCTTGACCTGTATAAGGAAACTAAGGTCGAAGAATATAAAGACGCCGCCATACGGACAGCGCGTATCTATACCGCCTCCATCTTTACTCATCCTATACCTGATAGAACCGGTAAAGTAGTGAATGGGGCAGTACACAAGGATTGGGAAATAAGCCAGGTGGGATTGAATTTTGAGCATGGGGGAACTCTGGGTTCCGCAGCAAAGTCAAACGGTCCTATTTTATTGGCAAGCCACGCGGGACTATTCGTAAGGTTATTTGATTTAACAAAGGATAGCCTCTATTTGGAAATGGCTCGTGCGGCCGCTTGGGGCAGGGATGCTTTTGTTAATAAGAAGAATAGCGTCGCTTCTTATTATTGGAAGAGCATGCACGCTGGACCGGGCAGATTTCCACATCATGCTTGGTGGCAAATTGGCTGGATTACCGATTATCTGTTATCCGAGATTAGGTTGAGGTCGAATGATAGAATTGCTTTTCCTACCGGATTTATCGCGCCGAAGGTTGGCCCGCACGTGACTTATGGATTTTCTTCCGGAATACTGTATGGACAGAAGGTTGATTTATTTTTAAGAAAGGCGTTAATTGAACTGAATAACCCGCGGATAGATTATATGGGCGCCATTGATAGAAAATCAAGAACGCTCTATATTGTGCTGTTAAACAACAGCACAGATGAACAAAATGCAACCTTGGAAATAAAAGAGTATCTGACTTTTTTAAATGGAGCCAAGGTTGAAAAGGTAGAAGTCATGGATAAGAATGGTCATGTGATTCATGCGATTCAATCGCGTAAATCAGTAAGCGTAGGCTTTTCCCCTTATGGCTTAAAAATTTTGAAAATTAAATATCTCTAATAGTATAAATAATAAGGTAATATCGAAAGGGGAACGATTACCTGATTGTCATTTCGTTAGTTGAGTTGTTATTTATTTTGTCATTATGTACTACGAATATAATAGAAATTTGGTGAGGAACTACATATACGCACTGGGAATAGTACTCACAATAGGCCTTTTGGGAATAAAGGAAGCGTCTGCTCAGAATACAGATGCCGATGGGGCGGCAAGGATATCGCTCAATGGCGACTGGTATTTTAAAATAGATCCGAATCAGGAAGGAGAAAGTTCAGCATGGTTTGCGGATAATATAGATATCTGTTCATGGGATTCCATGGCTGTCCCGGGCAATTGGGATTTGGAAAACAGGTATGCCGATTATGTCGGAAAAGCATGGTATCGTCGTAGATTTAGGATGCCTGATAACATGAAAGACAAGGCACTCCGGCTGGTATTCGAATCGACTTCTTACTATGCGAAATTTTGGTTGAATGGAAAATATTTGGGAAAAAGCCAATTGGGCTTTCTTCCTAGATATTTTGACATAAAAAGTGCTATTCGCTATGGTGAGGATAATATCCTGGCTGTTGAAATTGATAACACGTTTAAATTAGGGGCGCTGTGGAACTGGGGAGGTATCAGAAGGCCGGTCTGGATAGAGATTACCGATCCTCAGCGATTGGATTATCAACACATAACAGCGGTTCCTGACTTGAAGGAAGGTGATGCAAGTGTAAACATTAAAGTAAAATTGGAAAATCAGTCGGGAACGCCGAAACAAGTGGATTTAAAGTACGCTGTGCGATATAAAGGAAAGACGGTACGTGAAGCATGGCAAAGGAATATCCGGATAGGGGGACACCAAGAAATAATCCGGCTACATAATTTTAAGTTAAGTAAAAAAGAAGTACGTCTTTGGGATTTTGATCACCCTCATTTATATGAGAGCAAGGTCATTTTATATAATAAAGAAGGGAGAGAAATTCATTCTTTAAAAGACCGGTTCGGTATTCGGAAAATAGAAATAGATGGATATGCGCTAAAATTAAATGGCCAGGTTATCCGGCCTGTAGGGTTTAATTTAGTCCCGGATGACAGAACAAACGGTAACACACTCCCGCTATGGCGGATAAAGCAAGATGTAGATATGATGAAATCTTTAGGAGCTAATATGGCGCGTATTAGCCATTTAGCCCTTCCTGAAGATTTTCTGGATTATCTTGATCGGCGAGGTATGCTTGTGTTCAGCGAAGTTTCTTTATGGGGTAAAAACAGAATGGTAAATGCGGATAGCCTTCGTCCCAAAAAATGGTTAGAAAAATTAATCAAAATACAATATAATCATCCTTGTATTATTGGATGGAGCGTAGGAAATGAAATTGGTTATCTTAATCAGAATCCCGGTGCAATGGGATATGTTCAGTCTGCTATTTCCCATGCGAAGCAACTGGACAGCAATCGCTTGGCCGTATATGTTTCGCATTCTGCTTCTACCCAGGAGAAGGACCCGGTAAAATACGCTGACATCCTTTTGTTAAATAAGTATAATAATTGGGGGGCACAAGCGGATCAGGCCCATCAATATAATCCGAAAAAGCCTGTCTTTTATGCTGAATTTGGAGAGCATATAGTAGATGAAGATCCTAATAAAGGCATTATCAATGCTTCGAAGATGTTAAACGAGATGCGAGGAAAAGAATATTTGATCGGAGCGTCATTGTGGACATTTAATGACTACAGGAGTAATTATACAGGGACGGGAGCTTCTGAAAACAGGGCATGGGGTGTTGTCAATGCATTTCGTCAACCCAAAAGGGCTTTCGATACTTTCAAGAGAGAATTTGCTCCTGTAGAAAAATTAAACATAGCGGCAATTAAAGATAAGGAAGATCGTATAAGGCAATTAGATATAATCATAACACCCAGATCGATTTTAGGTATTCCTGCTTATGCATTAAAGGGGTATAAAGTTATTTGGCAAATTTTAGACGGAAGAGGAAAAATAGCAGAAGGTGGATTGATAAAACTGCCTGATATGTATCCCGGAGGCAACCCTTTCTCTACCCGATTGCTCCTTCAAAACCCTTTGACAAATGGCGATGGCAAGGTTAAGGTTAGCTTGGTGAGCCCACAGATGTATGCGGTGTTGGATACGACAATTTACTTAGTTAGCCCCTCAGCCCCCCAGATTAAAGCGGTTTATTCCTCCTCTAAAGCTGTTCGTGTGGTTTATGATAAAGTCCCCAACGCAGAATATTATAGAATGGTTTATAGCGATGGTGAGGAGGTGGATACGACTAAAGGAAGCATCGATGGGTTTATAGAGATTAATAACTTAAAAAGAAATAAAAAATACATCTTTAATGTTATAGCTGAAAATGATTATGGGACTAGCAGACCTTCTTCTACGGTTACGGCCAAACTGAGCGAAGATGAATTACCACCTGTTATTTGGAAAAGCGCACCTTCCAATCATAGCTTTTTCGTAGGATATTCTTCAGTTCCTGACGATATCTTTTATGAAATTGAATACGGAACCTCGCCAGGTAACTACAGCCATAAACTTATTATAGGAAATAAGGGTGCTTTAAAGGTATCCGGCCTGGAAAATGGGCAGAGCTACTATTATAGATTGCGATCGGTAAAACAGTGGGGATTTAAAAGTGAATGGAGCCCGGAACACATCGTAATTCCTGATGGCGGGCTTAAGCCTCCTCCTCCTGAAATCAACGGGATTATTGAAAGTGGTACGGAAGCAATTATTTGTTTTAAGCCTGTGTCTAAAGCCATTGGATACAGCATAATAAAAAAATATGCAGATGGTACTGATAAAGAGATATTTACAGATGCCGCACGTATTCAGTATATCAAAGTGTCAGAGCTCGACAGCGTTGAGGCCATTTATATGCGTGCAGTCAATCAATATGGGGTGTCTAAAAAAGTGAGGGTTAAGCCGTAGGGAAGCAAAGGTTTTCGTACAATGATGGAATAAAAGACGTCTTTAACTGAAACGGTTGTGATTTTTTCAGGCTGCCGTTTAAGGAGAAATCATCAAGGAGCAGGAGGGGAACCAGACAGATGAGGCGCTGGAAGCCGTAGCGTCAACGATAATAAAGCTGAAGTGAAGTCGCTTAACGCCGGACGAGAGTCCCATTTTCTTTAGCTCCATATACTTGTACCCCCAAACGTAATATGTATTCGGGAAGGATAGGTGGCCTCGAGATCTACGTGGCCATTAATTTTTTGAAAAAGCGCATAATCATTTTTACACTGGCGGTTCCCGCTTTTCTCAAGGATAACTGAGTAAAAGATTTCCCGCTCCGAACGGGAAATGGGCAAATTCTTACTCATTTACTTCAAATGTTATCTTTACATTCATCCTATATTCTGCGACATTGCCGTCGGGCCCAACGGTAAGATTTAGATTTTTTACATAAACAGAGCGGATGTTCTGTACGGTCTTAGAAGCATGTTTTACTGCATTTTGAGCAGCATCTTCCCAGCTTTTGTCTGAGTTTGCCAGTAATTCTATTACTTTTAAAACAGCCATAATTAAAAAATTTTGTGGTTATTGATATTTTTAAATAAAGCAAAGAGCATTCCGGCTATTGCTTGTCTTTTTTAAATAGGGTAGTTTTTCTTCGGCCACTAATCAATTTTCGGTTGCAGTGAGGAATAAGATTTTTTTACCATCGGTTGGTCTTAACAAGGACTGCAGTGAAACAGTTGTAAAGTAATGAATCGCGGTATTATGGTAAGTGAACCTCGTGAGGAATCGGTTTTACAATATACTTTTATAGAATTAGGTATTTAAAGTTTTAAGGCCTGGCTACGAGGGGTTCATCATCACTGTTCTGAGGAGTATATTCAAGGATACCTCGACGAATTCCATTT
>CAYXRN010000084.1:0-14368 GCA_964467635.1 uncultured Chitinophagaceae bacterium
AACACTGGCCAGGAAGGTAGATGTATTGGACGCGAAGCAGAGTCTGGAGGTGTTTAAACGGGCATATGAATATATGCCCGGACGGATAGCTCCGCATCTTGATCCGAATAACGACTTCCCTCACAAAGCTGATCTGTTTAATCCCGATGGCAGCCCTAAATATAATACTGACTGGCAAGACGCGGTTACCCGGCCCGCTTTTTCCCATCAACATTCGCTTACCTTCTCCGGCGGGGGAGAGAAGCTAACGGCGCTGGCCAATATTACTTATTCGGATAACCAGGGCATAATGCTCAATACCTACCGCAAAAAAGCCAATGCTTTTCTGCGTATCGGCTGGGATCTAAAAGACTGGTTCCATTTACAAGGCATGTTGAATGTAGGGACAATTAAAGGAAGAAATTCAGAAAATGCTATTTCAAGATACGCTCTGGAAGACCTGCCATTCCTTCCTGTAAAATACCCGGATGGCACTTATTCAAGAAAGGGAGATTATCCCGGGGCAGAGGATACGGAGAATCCGGTTAAAATTTTAAAGCAGCGGAAATCGATCGATAAAAATCAATTTACGCTGGCTAACCTGATAGGTACGTTTTATTTAACGCCTCACCTGAAATTGACGACGAGTTTTAGCCGGCAGGATGGCGCGGATATGAATTCCTTTTACGCGCCAAGCACGTTGTTCGGTTATGGTCAAACGCAAAATGGCCGGGCTGAAAGAAGGCATAGCCGTTATAATTCATGGTCGAACGAAGATTACCTGACCTATGAAAGACAGTGGGATGAGCATCATTTGAATGTTGTGGCCGGGGCCAGTTGGTATCAAGAACAAAGTACTTTTACGAACGCCGGATCAGAGGACTTTTTTGACGACTTTTTCGAATACTATAATATGGGTGTCGGTACGGTGAAGTCCATAGTAGAGTCCGGTTATGAAGACAGTAAAATGAACTCTTACTATATGCGTGCCAATTACAAGTATGATGAGCGCTATTTATTGGGGGTGTCTTTTCGCGAAGATGGTTCCTCACGTTTCGGCCAGAATAATAAGTACGGCTTTTTTCCGTCCTTTTCAGCAGCATGGCGGATTTCCAATGAGCGCTTTTTCGAAAATATGAAGCATACGATTAATAACCTAAAACTGAGACTCAGTTATGGATCGGTCGGGAACGCGGCAATCGGGAATTATATGACAATGGGACGGTATAATAATTCATTGATCGCTTTTAATAAAAAGATGTATTCTGCTGTTACGCTGGCAGACATAGGGAACCCTGATTTACAATGGGAGAAATCTACCCAGCTGGATATTGGATTGAATGCCGGTTTTTTAGGTGGAAGAATACAAATAATCGCGGACTACTATCGTAAGATTACGACTGATTTGTTATACCGCCTGCAGTTGCCTTCTACCACGGGTTATGAATCCACCATGACCAATTTGGGCGAAATCCGCAACAGTGGTTTTGAGTTAACACTGAATACAAAGAATATTCAAAGTGGCAACTTTTTATGGACTACGAACTTTATCTATATGATGAATCGCTCCATGGTGGTTGATATCAATGACAATATCATTTCCAAATGGGGAGGAAGAATTCAGGAAGGCATGCCGTTAAATATGCTTTACGGGTATGTGCGTTTAGGAACCTGGGGAACGGATGAAGCAGAAGAAGCCGCGAAATATAATAAGAAGCCCGGAGATTTGAAATACTGGGATAAGAATAACAACGGTATAAAAGATGGAGGAGACCAGGATTTTCTGGGAAGCGCAATGCCGAAGTTTGATATGAATATGACGAACTCGTTTTTTTACAAAGGGTTCACCTTGATGTTTGATTTGCATTGGATGTATGGTAACAAATTAATAAACTTTACCCGGCAACTGATGGGCAACAGGGTAACCTTTTCAAACAGCTATGCCGGTATATTGAAAAATGCTTGGACTCCGGAACAACAAGGAGGTATGATTGCAAGTTTGAGATTGCCAGGAGACGGATATGAAAACGATGTGGATTCCTGGAGTTGTGAGCCAGGCTCTTTTTTGCGGATACGGAATATCGGATTGAAATATACGTTTAATAACCAGCTGCTTTCAAACCTTGATATTAAGACACTCAGTGTAGGATTTAATGTGAGGAACGCGTTTCTTTTCACCAGGTATTCAGGGTCAGATCCGGAAGTGACCAGTTTCGATCCCGTTTTTGAGCAGGGCATCGATTTTTATTCTTATCCTAAACCCCGGACTTTTGCCTTTACGCTAAATGTCAGCTTCTAAACAAACGCATAAAGTAAATTTAGATATGAAAAAACTATTTGGCATATTTTTTACAGGAGCAATTATTATGATAGGTGCTTCATGCAACGATTTTCTTGCAGAGAAGCCCAAGACATTTCTTACGCCTGCTGAATATTATACCACCCGCGATCAGATCGATGCCGCTGTCAATGGCACGTATGTAGGATTGGGCAGGTTGCTGGGTACGGATATAGAGATTGCAACCGTTCATATGTTCAATCTGGAGTATATCGTGGGAAATTGTTATCGTCCGCGACCGGCCGGTTATACCCAAAACCAGTTTTTATTGCTCTCCGGTATAAATGACAATAACAATATATTGCGGGAGTTCTGGCGGGCGGTCTATATTCCTGTAGAAAACTGCAACAGCGTGATTGAGAATATTAAGGCCTCCAAAGTCATTAAAGACTCTTTGGAAAAGCAACGGCTATTAGGCGAAGTCTATTTTCTCAGGGCCTATTATTACTTCTTTGGCGTCAGACTCTTTGGAGAAATACCATTAAAAATAAAGCCTACCAAGAGCCTGGAAAATGTTCAAATACCCAAAGCTTCTTTAACGGATATTTACGACCAAATCATTACGGATTTAAAAAAAGCGGAGGCATCAGACTTGCCATGGACCGATAAAAACGGGCATGTGACGATGGGAGCGGTTAAAACCTTGCTGGCCAAGGTGTATCTGACCATGGCTGGTTATCCCTTACAAAAGGGAGCAGGATACTATCAGAAAGCTTTTCAGAAAACCCAGGAGATCATAAACAGCGGCGCGTTTAAACTTTTTGACACCTACAGCGACCTCAGGGATCCGGCTAACGAAAATGCCGGTGGCTTTATTTTTATGATCCAGCGGGAAAGACAAAATGCCGGTAACCCTTTTCATTTTAGCCTTTTGCCTTATCCGGAAGCCCCTGTCTCGGTGAACCCCGGCTATGGCGGCGGACTGGCTCCCCGCAAGGAGTTTTATAATAGCTATGATAATCACGATTTACGTAAAAAGGCCTTTTTTTATACCAGACTTCCCAAGTATGGCGATTCGTCTACGATCATAAAGTTCAACACGCCTTACCTTCGTAAATATTGGGACGCAGAGGCGGAAAGAACCGGAAAAAGCGGGGCCAATATTCCCGTCTTCCGGTATGCGGATGTACTGTTGATGTGTGCTGAAGCAGGAGCTGCAATGGACGGGGGCACTACTACGAACCCCACAGCTATCAATGCATTTTATCAGGTTCATCATCGGGCGTTGCCTGACGATGGTAAACCGGGATCTATTTCAGTAGATCAGGTATTGAAAGAACGCTGTTGGGAGCTTTGCTTTGAATTTAAGAATTGGTTCGACATGCTTAGAACAAGAAAAGCATTTGATCCAAAGGCGAAGAAAATGGTTGATTTGATCGGCTATAAAGCGTCCAACCATAAATTCCCTTTTAAAGCATCTGACTTGTTGTTCCCTATCCCGTTGAGAGAAAAAGAATTAAACCCTTTGTTGGCGAAATAAATATGTTTGAATGAAAAAGGTATTATGTGTTGTGTCCCGCAATTTTTTGAAGGTGTCCCTTACACTTTTGTATTTATTTTTTTCCCTGGGGGTAACCAATGCACAAAAGGCATATTTTATAGATGGATTTCATGGAGGGGTATGGGGACACTACCCTAAAGGGTATACTTCTTTCATTGTGGAACAATTGCAACTGCATCCGGATTGGAAACTTAATCTAGAGATTGAACCGGTAACCTGGGACCGTGTGGAAGCCTTGGATGCCGATGCTTACCAAACTTTTAAAAGGTTGTTTTCCGATCAATCTTTCACTGGTCGCTTAGAATATGTAAACCCTTCTTACGCCCAGTCTTATTTATGGAATATTTCCGGGGAGAGTATGATCAGGCAGTTTTCTTATGGTATAAAAGAGCTCAGGAGCCATTTTCCCGACGCTGTGTTTGCTACCTATTCCTCGGAGGAACCCTGCTTTACCAGCGCATTGCCTCAGATTTTAAAATCGTTCGGGCTGCAGTATGCGTCGTTGAAAAATCCAAATACTTGTTGGGGAGGCTATACCAGGGCTTTTGGAGGAGAACTCGTTAATTGGGTCGGACCAGATGGAACCAAAATACTGACAGTTCCGAGATATGAAGTGGAATTATTAAAACCGCATTCTACCTGGGAAACCATTGGAAATGCGAACTCTAAAAAATATATAGAATCGGCTTTTGATTACGGTATTCAACATCCGATAGGCATGTGCCTGCAGGATGCCGGATGGCGGCTGGGGCCCTGGTTAAGTAAAAGAAATCATTATAAACCTACCCGCTATATGACCTGGAAGGATTATTTTGCAAATGTAGCAGATACGAGCCATGCCATCGACTGGAAATTCAGCCAGGAGGATATATTGGTCAGCCTGGTATGGGGATCACAGGTGTTGCAGGATGTGGCCCAGGAGGTGAGACAGGCAGAGAATAAAGTAATACAAGCGGAGAAAATAGCCACCATGCGATATTTGGGGCGGGGTGTTGCTTATCCCTATAAGGTATTTGATACGGCCTGGCAGGCGCTTTTGCTGTCGCAACACCATGACTGTTGGATTGTGCCTTACAATACCAAGGGCGATGAGACCTGGGCAGAAAAAGTGAAAGAGTGGACCTCCTTTACAGTAGATGGAAGTGATAGTATTATGATGGCATCCCACAACTCGTCCATGGGTAATCAAGCGACGGTGTTTGTAAAGGTGTTTAACACCACAGGGAAGGCCCGGACAGAATGGGTGCGCCTTGTGTTACCTCCTGGATGGGATCCTTCCGGTTATGTTCTTGTAGATAAAGAAGGAAACAGCATGCCTTCACAGGTTATTTCTTCTGATAATAAAACGGGTGGACTTTTATTTAAGGCATCCGTTCCGTCTTTTGGATACCGTGTCTTTAGGTTAAAAAAGGGAACGCCTGAAAAGTGGAAAGGCGCGAGCGTCAGGGTGTTGAAGAATGGTAATTATCTGTTAGAAACCGACTACTATAAATTGATACTGGATCCTGAACACGGGGGTGTGATCAGCCATCTTATAGCAAAAAAGTTAAATCACAAGGAATTTGTCGATCAGTCAGCCATCAGAAAATTCAACGAATTGCGGGGCAACTTCTATAAAGAGGGAGGTTTTCAGTCAAGTGCTTCGCATCCTGCCTCCATAAAGGTTATGGAGAATGGTCCGGCTCGTGTTAAGGTAGCTGTCGAAGGAACCATTTCGGGAAATCCGTACACGCAGCTGTTGACACTTACACAAGGCCAGAAGAGAATTGACCTGAGGCTAATCATTGATTGGAAAGAGCAGGAGGGGATCGGCGCGTTCGAAGAGAAGAATTATGAGGCTACAAATTTGCGTAAAGCTTTCTATAATGACCGTTACAAGTTATCCGCTTTATTTCCACTGAATCTTGAAAATCAAAAGGTGTATAAAAACGCGCCTTTTGATGTTACCAAAAGCAGGCTTGATAATACCTTTTTCAGTACCTGGGACAGCATTAAGAATAATATTATTCTTAATTGGGTAGATGTTACTGATGGGAAAGGAGCTTATGGGTGTGCTTTATATAGTGATCATACGACCAGCTATTCACACGGTACGAATTTCCCCCTGGGACTAACCGTTCAATATGCGGGAAAGGGACTGTGGGGACGAAATTATACGATTACCCATCCTACCGATATTCATTATGCCTTAATACCCCATGAAGGTAATTGGGAGCAAGCAGATTTGTGGAAGGAAGGGCGGTCGGTGAGGGAGCCGCTGATTACCGTAATGACCAATAAAAGGCCTGAACGAGACAGCTGGCAGCGGTCTTTTCTTAATCTGCGGGGAGAAGGTTTGGTTTTGACCGCAGGTTATTTAAAAGAAGGTAAAATGAATTTAAGGCTTTTTAATACCGGGGCATCCGGCGAGGCGGTAATACAGCTTGGGTTCGTTCCCCAACAGGCTGCTTTGATACAACTGAACGGCGATACCATCAAACCCCTGCCTGTTCGAAAGGGGAAGTATGATAGTCATCTGAGCGTGAGCATACCACAATTTGGTATCAGAACGATTCAATTGAATTTGTTTTAATGGTAAATTCCGGGAACTGGAGACTTATGAAATATCGCGTCTTATTTTTTAGTTTGCTTTTGGCGACTAACCTATTGTTTGCGAACAATATTCGGGGAGAACGTCTGTCGGTAACTTCATCAAATGCGCTTGTTTATAATACGGCGGATAATGTGCGCTTAAAGGTTGCGGATCCCTTGCAGGACAATATGGTGATTCAACAGAACAAGCCACTGAAGGTATGGGGAAAGGCTGCTTCGGGAGAGACTGTAGTGATTGACGCGGACTGGTTAGCACATCCAGCCACTGTCGTTGCTGACAGCGGAGACAATTTTATGGGAATCATTGAGGTCCCCATGGCGAAACCGGGAGATTATACAAGGCATACCATAACGATACAAGACAAGGATACGCTTATAAGATTGAAGAATATATTAATTGGCGATGTCTGGTTTTGTAGCGGGCAGTCGAATATGCAGTTCCCTATGAAAGAGGTAATCAATGCCAAAAAGGAAATTGCCTCCGCGAATTATCCGCATATCCGGCTTTTGAATGTTGCGCTTAATTTCAGTGATCAGCCGATTCGGACAATGAAGGGTAAATGGCGGCCGTGTACGCCCCGGTCTGTAAAAGGCTTTAGCGCGGTCTCCTATTATTTTGGACGTCGGCTTCACAATAAACTGGATATTCCGATTGGTCTTATTTTTTCAGGGATAGGCGCCTCTGCCGCTCAGGCGTATGTTTCGAAAAAAGTGCTGGCTGAAGACCCTTTACTGGATTCCGTTTATCTCCAGCCTTACCTGCGCAGCAAAAAGTCAAAAGAGAAAATCACTTCCACCTTTACCTTTGAAAAGGTTACGCGTCCTTACCTGCTGTATAATGCCTTGATTAATCCTTTCGTTCATTTATCTGTTAAAGGTTTTTGCTGGTACCAGGGCGCCTCGAACCGAAAGGAGAGAAGCAGCTATGTAAAGTTGATGTATGCCTTGATAAAAAGTTGGCGGACCGCTTTTTCTCAGGGAGCGCTCCCTTTTTATTACGTTCAGGTGGCTCCTTTTTTTTATGACAACACAGATCCCACCCTCGCAGGCTATGCTTTCTTTCGGGAGGCCCAGGAACGTATTTCCCGTTTAAATAATACGGCAATGGTAGTTACGATGGATGTGGGAGCGGCTAAAAACCTGCATCCGCCCAACAAGAAACCGGTGGGGATTCGGTTGGCCAGGGCCGCCCTTAACCGGACCTATGGATTTTTGGATATCGCTTACAGAGGTCCCCATTTTCAGTCAGTACGTTTTGTGCGGGATACCGCTATCATCGCCTTTGCGCAGGAAACCATACAAGGAGGGCTGCAAACCGATGACGGCCATGCTCCCAGATATTTTTTCCTTGCCGGAAAAGATAGCATATTTCATCAGGCTAGGGCGTCTATACACGGGGATAAAATTTATGTAACTTGCCCTGATGTCTTAAAGCCGATTGCTGTGCGATATGCATTTACAAATTTTCCGGTTACTCATCTAAAAAATGGCGAGGGACTGCCCGCTGTTCCTTTTAGAACTGATCATTGGAAAGAAAATAAAATTAAATAAATAGTAAAATGAGAAGAACAATCACCCTTACCCTTGTATTTTTAGTAACCTGTTGTACGGTGTCTCTGGCGCAAGACGACTATACCCAGCCTTTTAAAGCGGGCGACCGCGTCGTTTTTCTGGGGAACAGCATTACCCATGGAGGGTATTATCATTCTTATGTATGGCTTTATTACATGACGCATTTTCCGAATCGTAGAATTCGGATATTTAATTGTGGGATAGGCGGAGACGTAGTTGGCGATATGTATGAACGGCTTGAAACCGATGTATTTGCTAAGCACCCCAATGTTATTTTTCTAACTTTTGGCATGAATGATACCGGTTATGGGTTATTCCTGCAATCCAACGCTAAGGCGTTGGCCGCACAAAAGGTAGAAGCGTCCTATCAAGATTACAAGAAGATGGAAAAGCGATTGAAAGCGTATAAGCAGGCCCGAAAAGTGATTATGTCTTCATCGCCTTTTGATGAAACAGCTAAGCTTGAAAGTACTGTTTACCCGGGAAAAAATGAAGCGATGTTGCGAATCGACAGCTTTCAAGAGGCCTCCGCTAAGCGGAACCATTGGGGATTTATTGATTTGACCAGGAAGATGACCGCCATAAATGAAAGAGAACAGAAGACCGATAGCACTTTTACCCTGGAGGGGGAAGGACGAATACATCCTGATAATGACGGGCACCTTGTCATGGCTTATTTTATTTTAAAGGCACAGGGCCTGGCCGGAAAATATGTAGCGGACGTTGAAATCGATGCCCCGAAAGCGGAAATCAATAAATCAGTGAATTGCTTTATATCCGGATTAAAGGTAGGTCATGATACTCTGCAGTTTGATTATTTAGCTAAATCGTTGCCCTTTCCTGTAGATACAATAGCCCGGGGATGGGGCGTGAAAAAAGCCGCATCCGACGCGCTGCCGGTTATTCCTTTTATGCAGGAATTTGACAACGAAAGATTAGCCATAACAGGTTTGCCCGGTGAAGAGTACCTGTTGAAGATAGATGGGTGGAAGATCGGAACCTGGTCTTCTAACGAACTGGCCAGTGGCATTAACCTGGCTCGGGAATCGAGAACTCCACAGTACAGGCAAGCCTTGGCTATTATGGAGCTTAACGAGCAACGTTGGCAAATTGAAAAAAGATTCCGGGACTATTATTGGATGGAGTATTCTTTCTTGCAGGAGAAAGGGATGCTGTTCGCCGATAACCTGGCAGCGGTAGACACCATTAGAGAGGCTGCAAGGACCAATATTTTTGTACGTGGTAATATGGGCGCTTTCATGGCCGGTCATTACAAAAGTGTACGGGATGTGTGGAACCAAGAAATGGATTTGATAATAGATAAAATTTATCAGATCAATAAACCAAAAATTCATCGGGTTAAACTCATAAGGTTAAAATAAGATGATCTTGGGATAGATAGATAGTTTAGGCGGCGTATTGAAAAGAAAAAAATGAGGAGAGAAAAATTTTATATCATCGGTGTTTTATGTGGCTTTTTTCTGATTTCCTGTCATCAAACGACTTCAGACACTGATATACAGCCCTGGGCTTTTGTAAACCCGTTTATTGGCGCAACGACCAATACCGATGAGGCCGGAATATATCACGGTCTCGGAAAAACTTTTCCCGGGGCTACAACACCCTTTGGAATGGTCCAGTTGAGCCCTAATACGATTACCGGTGGAGATAACGGTTCCGGATATAGTTATGAACATACGAGTATGGAGGGATTCGCCTTTTTACAAATGAGTGGCGTGGGCTGGTATGGGGATTTAGGCAATTTTCTCGTTATGCCGACGACGGGGCCCTTGAAGACAGCGGCGGGTAGCCTTGCAGCTCCCGATGAGGGATACCGCTCTCGTTATAGTAAGGACAGTGAAGAAGCCTCTGCCGGGTATTATGCGGTAACCCTTACCGATTATCATATACGTGCGGAGATGACAGCGGCAGCACACAGTGGCATACTGCGATTTACCTTTCCTGAAAATAAGCAGTCGCGCATTCAGATTGATCTGGCAAGACGGGTAGGGGGAACGGCTACGAGAGAATATGTCAAAGTAGTTAATGACAGCACAATCAAAGGCTGGATGAAGTGTACCCCGGAAGGAGGGGGATGGGGAAACGGGGCCGGGAAGGCCGATTACACGGTCTATTTCTATGCGGAGTTTAGCCAACCGTTTAAGAATTACGGCGTTTGGAAGGCGGCGATACCTGATGAATGGAGCCGTAAGAGGGAGGACGTGAAGAGCGACCGATACCAGCAACGTGTCGCTGAAGCAGCAATCCTGAAAGAAAGAAAAGAAGCGGAGGATAAACATATTGGATTCTATGCAAATTTTTCTACTGCTTCAAACGAGAAGATTTTACTCAAAGCGGGGATGTCATTTACCAGTATAGCAGGAGCAAAAGAAAATTTACGCAAAGAAATTCCCGATTGGGATTTTGATAAAATACACCGGCAGGCGGTAGCGTCGTGGAATAAGGCTTTGTCCAAAATCACCGTGGAAGGAGGGACTGAGAATCAAAAGACAATTTTTTATACCGCATTGTATCACACGATGATTGATCCTCGTACCATGGAAGACGTAAACGGGGAGTATGTAGGAGGAGACGGAAAAATACATTCAGACGGGGATTTTATAAAACGTACTATTTTTAGTGGCTGGGACGTTTTTCGGGCGCAGTTTCCATTGCAGACGATTATTAATCCGGCGCTGGTCAATGACGTGATTAGTTCGCTGACAAAACTGGCGGCCCGCTCGGATTCCGCGTATTATCCCCGTTGGGAATTACTGAATGCTTATACGGGATGTATGCTTGGTAATCCGGCCGTTTCCGTTTTGACGGACGCTTATGTGAAAGGTATTCGGAGATATGATGTCAATCGGGCTTTTCAATATGCGAAAAATACCTGTGAGAAATTTGATAACAATGATCAGGGGTTTACGGCAAACAGTATTTCTAAGACATTGGAATACGCCTACTTTGATTGGTGTTTGTCCGTGCTTGCAGCGTCTTTGGGAAAAGAGCAGATCGCGGAAAGCTATTTGAAAAAGTCGAAGGATTATAAAAGTATCTTTGATACATCGATACATTGGTTTCGTCCACGAAAGGCGGATGGCTCCTGGATGGCATGGCCGGAGGACGGCCGTTTGGCTATGGGATACGGCAGTATGGAAAGCAACCCCTATCAACAAGGCTGGTTTGTGCCTCAGGATATTGACGGGATGGTTGGCTTAATGGGAGGCCGGAAGAAGGTAATCGCTGATTTACGGCATTTCTTTGAAAAAACACCCGAAGATATGATGTGGAACGCGTATTATAATCATGCCAATGAGCCGGTACATCATGTGGTGTTTTTATTTAACCACCTGGGTGTTCCCTGGCTGACACAGAAGTGGTCAAGAGCTGTGTGCAAACGGGCTTATCATAACTCGGTAGGCGGATTGGTTGGAAATGATGACGTAGGGCAAATGTCGGCCTGGTATGTGTTGGCGTCGACAGGACTTTATCAGGTCTGTCCAGGCAGTCCGCGTTATGAGATTACCAGTCCTGTTTTTAAGAAGGTCAGTATTAGCGTGGGAGAAAAAAGGAAAAAAATTTTTACGATTGTCGCAGAGAATAATTCTCCTGAAAATGTGTACATCCAAAGCGCGGTGCTTAACGGAGCACCTTATGATAAATGTTATATCTCCTATGAGGAAATTATGGAGGGAGGTACGCTAGAGTTGACTATGGGAAGTCAGCCTAATAAGAAGTGGGGAATTGAATAGTGAATCAAATAAAAAAAGCATAACGATGGTTTTTAATAAAAAACAAGTAGGGAAAAGCAGCATATTGCTAGGTTTTTTAATCGCTGTGACAGCACTGGCGCCGGCGTATGCTGAAAGAGACATGGTGCAGCTGCGAGCACACAATGCGCGAAATTATCCCCCTAACCGCCCCCCGGGCGGTGACCTGATTAATCTTTTAAAGTATGTGAATGCTTTACAGGGAACTAATTCTACTCCCGGGTATTCAAATGGCAATACCTATCCTGCCATAGCGCTTCCTTTTGGGATGAATTTCTGGTCACCACAAACAGGAAAAAATGGAAATGGATGGAAATACCAGTATGAGGCGACAACGATTCGGGGATTCCAGGAAACCCATCAATGCAGTCCCTGGATGAATGATTATGGGGTCTTTTCTCTTATGCCGGTGATGGGGGATCTTGTAGTGGATGAAGATAAGAGGGCGGCTGCATTTAGTCACCGCAGTGAAGTGGCTAAGCCCAACTACTATAAAGTGAAATTTGATAATGGAATCACGACGGAAATAGCCCCTACGGAAAGAGGCGCGCATTTTCGTTTCTCCTTTCCGCGTTCGGAAAAAGCCTTTTTGGTCCTAGATGGCTATACGGGCATGAGTGGAGTGAAGATATACCCGGAAGCGCATAAAATTACCGGTTACGTGCATAATGGTATATTTATCCCCGGCAACTTTAAAAACTACTTTGTTCTTGTTTTTGATCAACCTTTTGTCTCTTACGGTACCTGGGAGAATGAAAAAGGAAGTATTGCGGCGGGCGATAATGCAGCGGATGGAAAAGGAGCAGGAGCTTATGTCGAATTTAAAAAAGGGGCTACGGTGCAGGTGAAAGTGGCGTCTTCTTATATAAGTCCGGAACAAGCGGCATTGAACCTGCAACGTGAGCTGGGGGAACACAACAAGCTGGAAGAAACCCAAGCTGTTGCGGCAAGGATCTGGAATAAGTTATTGAACAGGGTCATTGTCGAAGGAGGTACTGAAGAAGATAGGGCTACTTTTTATTCTTGTTTGTATCGGGCCAGCTTGTTTCCGCATAAATTTTACGACTATGACAGGGAAGGCAACCCTTATTATTTTAGCCCCAATGATGGAAAGGTACATGAAGGCTATTTCTTTACCGATGAAGGTTTTTGGGATACTTTTAGGGCGCAGTTCCCATTGAATAATATCCTTCATCGGAAAATGCAGGGGAGGTACATGAAGGCCATATTGGCGGTTTATAAGCAGCTTGGATGGTTGCCTTCATGGGCATTCCCGGGAGAAACAGGCGGTGTAATGATCGGCAATCATGCCATGTCCTTATTGGCAGATGCCTGGGTAAAGGGAATTCGCACGTTTAATCCCGATACGGCGTTAAAAGCATACTTGCATGAAGTTACAACGAACTCTCCTGACGGACGATTTGGCAGAACCGGCTGGGCGGACTATTTCACCCTGGGATATGTACCCTATCCCAAGAACGGTGTGGGAGCTACTTCCAGAACACTTGAATATGCCTATGATGATTTTTGTGCTTTCCAGTTGGCGCGACTAACAGGAAATGAATTTTACAAAAATATCTTTTCAAGACAAATGTATAACTATAGAAATGTCTTTGATGCGCGTACGAATTTTATGAGAGGGAAAAATGCGAAAGGGCAATGGAATAAGGCATTTAATCCTTTTGAATGGGGTGGTCCTTATGTGGAAGGGAATGCTTGGCATTATACCTGGTCCGTTTTTCATAACGTAGAAGATTTGATTCGTCTTATGGGGGGTGAAAAAGCATTCATTGATAAATTAGATGCGGTCTTTGAAGCTCCGGATTCCGTGGAGGTAGGTACTTACGGTCACATGATTCATGAAATGAGTGAAATGCAGGCTGCTAAGATGGGGCAATATGCTCAGGGAAACGAGCCGATACAGCATATGCCTTATCTTTATCTTTATGCGGGAGTACCGTGGAAGACACAACATCATGTACGCGAGATTATGTATCGGCTCTATGGCTCCGATGAGGACGGTTATCCGGGCGATGAAGATCAGGGGCAAATGTCGTCATGGTATGTATTAAGTGCATTGGGGCTCTATAGTGTTTGCCCGGGAACAGATCAGTATGTTATCGGCAGTCCTATTTTTAGCAAAGTAACGATTTCACTGGAGAACGGCAATCAATTTATCATTGAGGCGGACAACAACAGCCATGAAAATGTGTATATACAAAGTGCCAGCCTGAACGGGAAGCCCTACAGCCATAACTGGATCACTTATAAGGATATTCTGGACGGCGGCGTACTGCATTTTGAGATGGGAAATAAGCCGAACTATAACCGGGGGATAAGTCAGGCAGACAGACCGTTTTCCCTGGCGGGGGAAACTGATGATAGGTAAGGAGAAGTTCAAAACTTTTTCTTATTGGGGTGGGCAGTGGAACGGTTGTCTGTTGAGCTAAAACCGCCTTTCAGGGATATGACCCCGTCCTCTTATGGTTATGAAACGGGAGCAATATCACTCCGTGCGATGTCATACCGTCCTCTATCAAAGAACACAAACGCTAAAAGATTGTTATAATTCTTCCCTACGACCGTTCAATAGGTACAATGCAGCTGTAGTGT
>CAYXRN010000085.1:0-14264 GCA_964467635.1 uncultured Chitinophagaceae bacterium
ATAAAAGTCAAAAAACCAAACATCAAACTGCGATGCTTGTTTTTCTTAAACTCGTTCATATCGAGTTCCAAACCGGCGATGAACATGATATATAAAAGTCCTACCGTACCGAACAATTCGATGCTGCTATCGCGGTTGATCAGGTGAAACCCGTGCGGCCCGATAATGACGCCGGCGATGATCAGACCGATAATGCTCGGAATACGCAATTTGCGCAACAAAACCGGCGCCAAAAGAATGATAAATAACACCAACGAAAAGATCAATACCGGATCCTTAAAGGGCAGATGAAATTCAATGTTAAGCAGTATATTATCGAAGGGCGCTAAATGCATAAAAACAATTCAGTGTACAAAATATTTTATTTCCTTCCAGCAGGCAATAATACATAAAATTGAAAAAAAATACACTCCTTTTTAGTTAAACCCGGATCATTCATCCAACCGGTTGTTGATTGGTCAATTAACATCAGAGTTGTAACTTTGCTGTGATGTCATTAGCAGGATCATACCAATACGAGGAAGTTCAAAAAACAGATACCCAGTTGGCGGATGAAAAATCATCCGATTTTTACCTGATAGTCTGGAATGATGACGTTAACACGTTTGACTGGGTGATTACTTCATTGATGGAAATTTGTCACCATACCGCCGAGCAAGCAGAACAATGTGCGTTGTTTATCCACTTTAAGGGGAAATACGCTGTTGAGCAAGGTGCATTTGAAAAACTGCGCCCGATGTGTGAGGCTTTATTAGACCGTGGCATTTCCGCAACCATTGAGTCTGAAGTACATTCTTAAACAATCAGTTGTCCCCCGCTTGAGGCTGGTGGTTATTCGTCAGAATCAATTGCAGTTTACCCCCTCCCAAAAGGCTATACACCTCTCGCTTATAGGCTACATATCCACTGCCCAGGTCTGTTTTTTCGTACAGGTTTAACAGACGGTTATTCGTCCATTTAAAAGTACGTGTTTTGTTCCGAGCACCTTTTTCCCTAGAGGCCACTTTTTTCGCAATGATCAAAGAGTCATTGCTGTTGTAAATAAGTGCATATACGCGCTTTGCCTCCTTCGAAACGGTTTTCAAAAACAACCATTGTTGTTGCTTATCCTCCGATTTTCCACGACCAATGGCATATACTCTGGCGGTAGTATCACCATTAGGAAAAAGAACAGAATCCGGAACATACCGGATCTGCCGTGGTGTATTTATTTCTAAGGAATCCGGAACTGCGGACATAAGGGAATCGTAGGTATAAGAATAAGGAAGGGTAAGTTGGGGAAACTGCTGCGCAAAAACCTCAAAGGAAGGCGGTTGATTACCCAAGGAGCCTGAGGAATTACAGGCTGCTATTACGCCCCATAACGTCATTAAAAGAAAGGGGAAAAAAGCAAGACGGTGTTGTTGGTATCTGTTTCGCATGCTTTTTTTATTTGCAACTTATATGCCAAAACGGTTTTTGTTCACCGAACATAAATTTTATTTTCATTACTTAAATTTTAATTTTAGCTTTGCCTAAAATAAGAATTGATGCGTCATTTATCCGATCACTCATTAAGCGAGGTCCATCAGAGCGTTGATACCACCCGCAAAAATAATTGGTTTCAAAAATTGCTGGCCTTTTCGGGCCCCGCCTATCTGGTAAGCGTAGGTTACATGGACCCGGGCAATTGGGCAACAGATCTGGCCGGAGGAAGCCAGTTTGGTTACCAGTTGGTCTGGGTGCTGCTGATGAGCAATTTGATGGCTTTGTTGTTACAGAGCCTCTGTGCACGGCTGGGTATCGTACGGGGACGCGACCTGGCGCAGGCGAACCGAGAAACGTATCCGCCATTTGTCAATTTTTTATTGTACATCCTTGCCGAGCTTGCCATAGCGGCAACCGATCTTGCCGAAGTACTGGGGATGGCCATCGGACTTCAACTGCTTTTCCATATGCCGCTGCTGCTGGGTATTTCCTTAACCGTATTGGACACTTTTATTATCCTGGCTTTACACCGGCTGGGCATACGCAAAATAGAAGCTTTTATCCTGGGATTGATCGCCGTTATCGGCCTGTCTTTGCTTTGGGAAATCTTTTTATCCAAGCCAGACCTGGGAGCCGTTGCCGCGGGACTCATCCCTTCGCTGCCGAATGAGACGGCGTTATACATTGCTATCGGAATTATCGGTGCTACCGTAATGCCCCACAACTTATACCTTCACTCGGCTTTGGTACAAACCCGGAAGATTGAAAAGAACCACAAAAGCATTCGTCAGGCATTGCGTATGAACGTGGCCGACAGCGCTATTGCCCTCAATATCGCATTTTTTGTCAATGCCGCCATTTTGGTGCTGGCCGGCGCCGTCTTTTTCACAAGCGGAAATACGGGCGTGGCCGAATTGGAAGACGCCTATCATCTGCTGGCTCCACTGTTAGGCAATGAGCTTGCGCCTGTTATGTTCGCGGTCGCGTTGATTGCGGCCGGACAAAGTTCGACGGTTACCGGCACCTTGGCCGGACAAATCGTTATGGAGGGATATTTGCGCCTGCGCATCAGTCCGTGGATGCGGCGATTGCTCACCAGGCTCACGGCCATTATCCCCGCCATCTTGGTCATTCAGATCGCAGGGGAAAGCGGAATTGGAGAATTGCTGGTATTCAGCCAGGTATTCCTGAGTCTACAGCTGGGCTTTGCAATCATCCCGCTAATACACTTTGTCAGCGACAAAAAAACCATGGGAAAATTTGCCATCAAGCTGCCTGCTAAAATCGCCGCATGGAGCATCACCCTTGTTTTAGTCGGCCTGAATTTAAAAATGGTCCTTAATGAACTGACCTCCTTTTTTGCGGAAGGCTATTCCGCATGGACCAGGTTTTCGCTTCTTTTTCTGGCGCTGGGCCTACTCACCCTTTTGGTCTATTCCTTCATTTTCCCGATGACCAACAAACACCGGCAAAGACAATCCGCCCGCATCCATCCGCAAAAACGTTCCTTGCCCAACCTGACCCATATTACCCGGCCGCGGTATAAAAAAATAGCGCTGGCGCTCGATTTCAGCCATACCGATGAATTGATCATCTCCAACGCTTTGATGCAGGGAACAAAGAATACGGAGTACCTACTCATCCACATCACCGAAAGCGCCTCTGCCAGGATGCTAGGCGGCGAAAGCGCTGATTATGAAACCAGGAAAGACCTGGAACAATTAAACACCTATGTAGAATTGCTCCGTCAAAAAGGCATACAGGCCAAGGCGGTGCTGGGGCATTCCAAAAGAGCGAAGAGCATTGTCAATATCGTGCACGAACAAGAGGCCGATTTATTGGTACTAAGCGGCCATGGCCATACAGGCTTGAAAGACTGGCTTTATGGAGAGACGGTAAATTACGTACGGCACTATGTAAAAATCCCCATCTTAATTGTCAAATGAATCCCGGCGGAGTCACAACCGCTTTACCCAGATTCTCCGGGCGACAAGTCCGCTCAGGTTGACCGGATCGTTTTCCGCCACCCTGATGACCAGGCTTCTGTCGTATTCCTCTCTGTTGTCCAAAGTCAATTCCGTGTGCAAATTCAAGCCTTTTTTATCCAAAAAGCGAAGCAGTTCCGCATCCTGACTATCCACCGCGGCAATCTTATAGGAAAAGCCCACCGCCACCTCATCAAGGTGATGTAAATCCGGCGTCACTATTTTACCCGTATTATCCGGAATCGGGTCCCCATGAGGATCGGCCTTCGGGTAACCCAAGAACCTGTCAATGCTTTCCACCAGTTTTTCAGAGTGCACATGTTCCAGCTGTTCGGCTATGTCATGTACTTCATCCCATTCAAATCCCAATACTTCAACCAGAAACTGTTCCCATAAGCGATGCTTGCGTATGACCGATAGGGCGATTTTCCGGCCTTCGTTACTCAAAACGGCTCCTTTCGATTTTTGGTAGTCCAGCAATCCTTTTTGCCGAAGTCTTTTCATCTTATCGGTAACCGACGCAGCGCTCACATTCAGGAATTCCGCAAGTGTTCCGGTTCCAACCGGCTCATGGTCCGTACCCGACAAGTGAAAAACCGCTTTTAAGTAATTTTCATCTGCTAATGATCTTTGCATCACTGATTCTTTGCTCCAAAAGTATTAAAAAAAACACAGAGTTGGCACATAGATTGTATGCATTATAAATTAATATTAAATATTCACTTAAAATTTTAAACATGACGTACAAGAAAGTTCTTGCTGTGCTATTTACAGGATTGTTTTTTCTTTCCATTAATGCATGTACCAACCCCTCTTCCAATGAACAAAGCTCTGATCAGCAGACTACGTCCACACCGACGCAAAACGCCGCCTCAACACAACAACAAGAAGATGACGACACCTTGCAAATCAATGCCGGATCCGACGGCGTAAAAGTGAATTCAGATAAGGTAGACGTCGAAGTCAACAAAAAAGGCACAGAGATTAAAACCAAGGACGTGAATGTAAAGCTGGGCGATGATAAAAAATAAGCAGCTAAAATTATTTTCATGTTTTTATCATTAAAAAATCGCTTGTATCTTTGTGGAGACCATATCATCTTATCGAATAATTTTTTATGTGTGGAATCGTCGCCTATGTGGGCAAAAAACAAGCTTATCCCGTCATATTAAAAGGTCTTAAGCGTCTGGAATACCGGGGATACGACAGTGCAGGCGTAGCCGTGCTTCAGGAAGACAGCTTGAAAGTCTATAAAAAGAAAGGCAAAGTAGCTGAGTTAGAAGAATCCTTAACCGGCAAGGACATGTCCGCCACCATTGGCATCGGCCATACCCGGTGGGCCACACATGGCGAACCCAATGATAAAAACGCGCATCCGCACACTTCCGGAGACGGGAAACTGGCCATCGTACACAATGGCATTATAGAAAATTACGCCCCTATTAAACAAGAACTCATCAATAAAGGTCACCGCTTCACCGGGGATACGGATACCGAAGTGATTATCCATTTTATTGAAGAGATAAAGGAGCAAAATGCCTGTCCGCTTGAAGAAGCGGTACGTATTGCTTTAAAAAGGATTGTAGGGGCTTATGTTATCGTTATTCTTGATGTAGAACAGCCGGACCAACTGATCGCGGCACGCAAAGGAAGCCCGCTGGTAATTGGCATCGGCAAGGATGAACATTTTCTGGCTTCCGACGCCTCCCCCATTGTAGAATATACGAAAGAAGTAGTTTATGTAAACGATTATGAAATTGCCATCATCCGCCCGGATGAATTAGTACTTAAAAACATTTCCAATGAAGTACAGACGCCTTATGTGCAAAAGCTTGACATCGAGCTGGCTACCATTGAAAAAGGCGGATTTGAACACTTCATGCTCAAAGAGATATTTGAACAACCTAAAACTATTTTCGACTCCCTTCGCGGGCGCCTTAACGCCAAAGAGGGAAAACTAACGTTAGGTGGCCTGCGGGAATATATGGACTCGTTTAAGCAGGCGAAGCGTATGGTCATGGTTGCCTGTGGAACCTCCTGGCATGCCGGTTTGGTAGCAGAGTACATGATGGAGGAACTGACCCGTATTCCCGTAGAAGTAGAATATGCTTCGGAATTCCGCTATCGGAATCCGGTTATTGAAGAGGGCGACATCATCCTGGCTATTTCCCAGTCGGGCGAGACGGCCGATACGCTGGTAGCTATTGAAAGTGCCAAAGAAAAAGGAGCCGTTATTTTCGGCATTTGCAATGTAGTAGGTGCTTCCATTTCCAGAACCTCCCACGCGGGAGCATATACGCATGCAGGGCCTGAAATTGGAGTAGCCAGCACCAAAGCCTTTACCGCACAACTTACCGTACTGATACAAATCGCTTTAAAGATCGGTTACGAAAAAGGAACATTGGATCAAACCCGCTACCTCAATCTGCTCCACGAACTCGAACAGGTACCTGAAAAGGTAGAAGAGGCCCTGGAACATAATGAACAGATCAGAAGCATCGCCGAAAACTATAAAGACGCCAAAGACTTTTTATATCTGGGAAGAGGGTACAATTTCCCCGTGGCTCTTGAAGGTGCCCTGAAACTTAAAGAGATCTCCTATATTCACGCGGAAGGCTATCCTGCCGCTGAAATGAAACATGGCCCCATCGCTCTGGTAGACGAAAATCTTCCGGTGGTGTTTGTCGCTACTAAAGACGCTTTTTATGAAAAAATAGTTTCCAATATCCAGGAAATTAAAGCGCGTAAAGGCAAGGTTATCGCTATTGTAACCGAAGGGGACAAAACCATTCGGGAGATGGCTGATGATGTGATAGAGGTACCCGAGGCAGATGAAATAATCGCACCGTTGATCAACGTAATTCCTTTGCAGCTATTAGCTTATCACATTGGTGTAATGAAAGGGCTGGATGTCGATAAACCCAGGAACCTGGCAAAATCCGTAACAGTCGAATAATGTTCATAGCGGGCCTACTGGCTTAAGCAGGTCAGCCCACCGTCAAGAGGTTAGGCACCGACATCATCCGGAAACAATATAGTTTTTAATTATGACTCTGATTGAAAGATACCTTACCTGGGCCGTTTTATGTTTTGTCAGCGCCCTTATTTATATTTTCTTTTTCATGAAGCAAACCGAAGAAAAAAAGTTATCCACCCGGCAGAAAATACTCTATGCCGTATTCATCGGGTTGATCGTTCCCTTGATTATCATCCTGGTATTTGAAGTAGTGGGAATAGGCATTTTTACTCAGGGGGAGTAACCAAAAAAACGCTATAAATTGAATCAAAACATTATTTTTTTCCGCTAATTTACTTCCGTTCCTCTAGCTCCAGCCAGCGCATTTCCATTTCATCCAGTCGCATAGTAATTTCAGCGATGCGCTCTGAGGCAACTTGCAGTTCTTCAAAAGCGAGATCAGCATCGGAAAGTTTTTGGGTAAGTGTTGTCTTTTCTTCTTCTAATTTCGGGATTTCTTGTCCAAGTTGTTTTAACTCCCGTTGTTCATTGTAGGACAGCTTTTTCTTGGCCGGGAAATCAGTTGTTTTGACCTCCTTTTGAGGCTTGGTGAACTGCCGCTGCCTTTTTTGTTCTTTTACCGCTTCCTCTTCTCTGGCTGCCGCCGCCCGGTATTGAGAGTAATTGCCCGGGAAATCGCGGATATCCCCTTCCCCCTCAAATACAAACAAATGATCGATCAGCCGGTCCATAAAATAACGGTCATGAGAAACCACGATGACGCATCCCGGAAAATGTTCCAAAAAATCCTCCAGCACCTGTAAGGTCTCGATATCCAAATCATTGGTGGGTTCATCCAGGATTAAGAAATTAGGGTTACGAAACAGGACCGACAACAGCTGCAACCGCTTCTTTTCTCCCCCGCTCAAGCGGGAAATGTATGTGTACTGCTGTTCGGGAGGAAACAAAAAGCGGGTTAAAAATTCCGAAGCGCTCACTACTCCCCCATCGGCGAGCGGAAAATTCTCTGCAATATTCTTCACCCAGTCTATCACCCTTTCCGCTTCTTTTAACCGCAAGCCCTGTTGGTGATAATAACCAAAGACGACCGTGTCACCTACGTTGATTTTTCCCGAATCCGGTTTTTCAATTCCCTGAATAATATTCAGAAAAGTAGATTTTCCTACCCCGTTTTTACCAATCACCCCCACCCTTTCTCCTTTTTGGAACGTATAATCAAAACCATTGAGCAGCGGCTTTTCCCCATAAGCCTTACGGACTTTTTTCAGTTCCAGTATTTTCCCGCCCAGACGTGTCATCTTCACTTCCAGTGACAGTTGAGAATCCGCTGCTTTACGCAACGCTTTTTCTTTCACATCGTAAAATGCATCGATCCGGGACTTGGCTTTCGTGCCACGGGCCCGGGGCTGCCTGCGCATCCAATCCAGTTCTTTTCGGTAGAGGTTTTTGGCCTTCTCCCGTGAAGCGTTTTCCTGCTCCAGGCGATGTTGTTTATCTTCCAGAAAACGGGCGTAACGGCCATGGTGAACAAAAAGCTGGCCATTATCCAATTCCAGTATCTGGTTGCAGACCCGGTCCAGGAAATAGCGATCGTGTGTTACCAGCAACAAAGTCATCTTGGTGGTGCTCAGGTACTGCTCCAACCATTCAATCATTTCCACATCCAGGTGATTGGTAGGTTCATCCAGAATCAATAGGGTATGCTGATGATCAAAGCCAATATCAATCAGCACTTTGGCAAGGGCTACTCTCTTTTTTTGTCCGCCGGAGAGGGTAGCTATCTTCTGCTGTAGAAAGGTAACGCCCAGTTTTCCCAGTATTTCCTTTACGCCGGCCTCAAACTGCCAGGCATTGGCGGTATCCATTTTTGCTGCCAGGTCGGCGATGGCGGCTTCGTCTTCCGTAAGAGACCGCTCGTAGCGTCGGATCAATTGCAGAGTAGGGTGATCATGAGAAAAAATATGATCCAATACGGTGGCCTCGTCCTCGAGTACGGGCCGTTGATCTAAGAAAGCGGTTTGCACTTCTTTATGTACCCAAACTGACCCCGCGTCCGGTGAGTCTAGTCCGGCAATAATTTGCAACAGCGAGGATTTCCCTGAACCATTTTTAGCTACGAGTGCCACCTTATCTCCCTGTGAAACGTGAAAAGAGATATCTTCAAACAAAATTTTTATTCCGTATGATTTACTGAGTCCTTCTACTGATAAATAATGCATAAATCGGGTTATCGGCTTGCTTTTGGTTATTATACAAAAGTACCGTAATAAATTTGGTTGGCTAAATAATCAGATGGATGAGGCGGAAAGAAGCCGGAGGTCATCAGAAACGGCGCGTTGCCTTCAGCGGGGCGGCTCATAATATTTTAGCCCCATCAGCTTTTTTACCTCGCGCACGGTTTCAAAGGCGGATTGTCGGGCTCTTTCTCCTCCCCATTGGACAATTTTCTCCAGGTAGGCGGTATCGTTTTGCAGCTCCCGGGCCTTATCACGTATCGGGCCAATAAAACCGATCATATCCTGAGCCAGTTGTTTTTTCATGTCTCCATAGCGAATCGAACAATTCTGATAGGCCGTTTCATAGTGCTGAATTACTTCCGGCGCGGAAACCAGTTTAAGCAGGGTAAACAGATTTTCAATGTATTCCGGCTTAGGCGCTCCGGGCACTTTTGGTCCGCCATCTGTTTTGGCTTTTTTAATTTTCTTAAAAATATCCTCATCGGTGTCGGCCAGATAAAGGGTGGCAGATTTATGCTGGCTTTTGCTCATCTTTCCTTCGCCGTTGAGACTGCCGATCTTCACCAACGCCCCTCCTTCATTAAAGCCTTCCGGTTCCGGGAACAGATGCCCGTAACGGTTATTAAAGCGGGAGGCGAAGTTACGGGCCATTTCAAGGTGTTGCTGCTGATCTTTACCGACCGGCACCTTCACGGCGCGGTGCAACAAAATATCCGCCGCCATTAAAACAGGATAGGTCAACAATCCCGCATTGATATTTTCCTGATGTTGTCTTACTTTTTCCTTAAAAGTGGGGACTTTTTCCAATTCCCCTTTGTAAGCCATCATATTGAGCAGCAAATAGAGTTCTGCGGTTTCCGGAACGTCACTTTGCACGTAGAGCGTCACTTTTTCCGGATCCAGTCCGGCAGCAATGTTTTCAGCTAACACCCTGAATACATTGTCTTTCAGATGTTCTGGTTCCGGATGTGTAGTTAGAGAATGCAGATCCGCAACAAAAAAAAAGCAGTCGTATTTTTCCTGCATTTTTACAAAATTACGAATCGCGCCAAAATAGTTTCCCAGATGTAAAAAACCAGTCGGACGTATGCCGCTAACTACAATTTCTCTTTTCATAAGTCACAAAGTTAAGCATAACCAACAGAAATCTTACCTTTGGAGAAACATTTAAAATTGTTTCCATGAGTGCTGTTATCCATGTCCAGGACCTTCGTAAAAGTTATTATATCGGCAAGAACGAATTACCCGTCTTAAAAGGATTGAATTTTCTTATCAATGCCAATGAATACGTGGCATTGATGGGGCCTTCAGGTTCAGGTAAATCTACACTGATGAACATCCTGGGCTGCCTGGATACACCTACTTCCGGTACTTATATACTGAACGGACAGGATGTAAGCAAGATGGAAGACAACAGCCTGGCAGAAGTACGCAATAAAGAAATCGGTTTTGTTTTCCAACAGTTCAACCTTATGCCCAGATTGACCGCTATGGAAAATGTGGCCATCCCCTTAATCTATGCAGGCATAGCCAAGAAGGAGCGGGAAGACAGGGCGCTGGCGTTGCTGGAACAGGTAGGTCTGGGAGACAGAGCTCGCCATAAACCCAACGAACTTTCAGGGGGACAAAGTCAGCGGGTAGCGATCGCCCGCGCACTCATCAATAATCCCGCCATCATCCTGGCAGATGAACCCACCGGTAACCTCGACACGAAAACCTCTATTGAGATCATGGACATATTCGGTAGGATTCATGGCAACGGCAATACCGTTGTTTTGGTTACCCACGAAGAAGACATTGCTGAACACGCTCACCGTATCGTCCGATTGCGCGACGGCATCATCGAAAGTGATCATAAAAACAGACAACCAGACCATTCAACGATAAATTAAACCCCACATGGCACTTAGAATCTATACAAAAACCGGAGATAAGGGAACTACAGCACTCCTTGGCGGAACAAGAGTCTCAAAAGGCAGCCTAAGAATAACAGCCTATGGTTCAATAGATACGCTCAATTCTTATGTGGGCTGGGTGGCTGATCTGCAGGAAGAAAAAAAGGTACAGGAATTACTCCGGAAGGTTCAGGATCGCCTTTTTACAACGGGTTCGCTGTTGGCGGCAGATCCAGACAAAGAGTTAAGCATGAAGTTGCCTGAACTGCAACAGGAAGATATCCTGCAATTGGAAAAAGCCATGGATGACATCACTGCGGTCCTTCCTCCCCTGCGTTCTTTTATATTGCCGGGAGGGCATGTAGCGATTTCAGCCTGCCATATCGCCCGCTGCCACTGCCGGGAAGCAGAGCGGATGTGTGTGGCTCTGCAAGAGGCGGAAGAAAACATTCCGCAGTTGGTTGTCCCTTATCTTAACCGCTTGAGTGATTATCTGTTTATGCTGGCCCGTTATACGGCTATGCGGTTAAATGTCCAGGAGATCAGCTGGAAACCTAAAAGTGATTAAGTGATCAGTCCGTTGATCGCCCGAATTGTATGACTTTGCATCTGCCATCTCCCCGGAAGACACCCCTGACCCGCAAAAAGCCTTCTAATCGCCATTACATTTTCCCAGCAGATCAAAAAAAATGCCTGCGCTACCCGCATCGGGCCGAAAGCTAAGGTGCATTTTATTTTCGAAAAGCCCATTTTATCATTTCTTTCAAGGTAATCTTTTTGCCATAAAGCAATATGCCCGTACGATAAATCTTTCCGGCAATCCAAATCGTCAGAAGGAAACCTGCGACAAGCAATACCACAGAAAGAATAAGCTGCCAAGCGGGCACGCCGTATGGAATACGTGCCATCATGACCAGAGGGGAAGACAGCGGGAAAATACTGCAAAAGACCGATAAGCCACTATTGGGTTGCTGAATGGCGCCAAACATGATAAAAAATGAGATAATGATCGGCATGGTAATCGGCAACGTTAAAGACTGGGATTCCGTCATTTCCTGATCTACAGCAGAGCCTACGGCGGCGAATAAAGCGGAATACAGCAGATAGCCCCCAAAGAAATAAAATAAGAAAAAAAGAACGATTTCCGTAATCGGCAACAAATACAACAAATGCTGTATGTGCTCTACTGCGTTAGCCATCTGCATGCTATCCGAAGGACCCATTTGTTGTATGCCCTGAACAGACTGGGCATCGGGAGCAAAGGAACCGATAGTCAACAATCCGACAAGCAACAGCACAAGCCAAATAACAAACTGTGTCAACCCGACGGCTCCTATACCGATAATCTTTCCTGTCATCAGTTGAAAAGGTTTTACAGAAGAAACCATGATTTCTGAAATCCGGTTTGTTTTTTCCTCGGCTACCCCCCGTAATACCTGTGTACCAAAAAGCAATAAAGCAAAATAGATCAAGAATCCGGAAACATAACCGATAGCGGAAGACGCATAGGTTAAATATTTTGTATCTGCTGAAGCTTTTCCTGAAAAAGAAGGCTGCGAAAGAGACACGCTGACATCCATCTTGTCCAGCACATTCTGATCAATGCCGGCCTCTATCATTCGTCTGTTCTTAATTGTTTGATTAAGCTGCCCGGTAATGTACAAATAGGGATTAAGGCCTAACTGATTTTCAGAGTAATAAACAAAGCCGCTTGGACGCGTAATATCAATCTTCGGTATAAACAATAAGCCGTCATACCCCTTGACCACATAGTTTTTTTTTGCTTCATCAACTGTTTCATTTTTAATAAAAGTAAAAAAGATGTCCTGCCCGTCGTGCAGGTGTCCTTCAAAAATGCCGCTTTGATCTATGACCGCGACTTTTTTTGTTTCCTTGCTTCCACCGGCTACAATAAATATTTCCAGCGCGATAAAGCCCACAATAATCAATGGGATCAACAGGGTAATGATTATAAAAGACTTTTTCTTTACCCTGGATAGGTATTCCCGTTGAATAATCAGCCAGTTTTTATGCATAGCGATAGTAATTAACTCTGAACGATTTCAATAAATACGTCATTTATGGACGGCAGTATCTCATTAAAGGACCGAATAGTATATCCGTTGTTCATAAAGAAAGCAAGCAAATCATTGTTGGTAGCTCCCTCTTTCAGTTTCACGATCAACTGGTTGTCCTTTGTCGATTCGATCAAAAAAGCGGCATTTTCCATATCCGTTTCCGTTAGAACCTCGTCTAGGGTAATGCTGAACTCCTTTTTCTTAAAATCATTTTTTATCTGATCTACCTTTCCATCCAATATTTTTTTCCCGTTATCGACCAATACGATATACTCACAAATTTCCTCCACCTGCTCCATGCGGTGGGTAGAAAATATAACCGCAGTGCCCTGTTCACACAACCGGCGTATTTCCTGCTTGATGATATTAGAATTGATGGGGTCCAACCCCGAAAAAGGTTCATCCAGGATCAATAACTTAGGCTCATGAATAATCGTGGAAATAAACTGTACTTTTTGTTGCATGCCTTTACTCAAATCCCCGATTTTTTTGTCCCACCAGTTGGACAGTTCAAAATGACGAACCCAATACATGGCTTTATTCTTTGCTTCCGTCTTGCTCATGTTTTTAAGCTGAGCGAGATATAGCAACTGGTCTCCCACCTTCATTTTTTTATACAGACCACGTTCCTCCGGCATATAACCTATACGGCTATTGTCCTGGAGCGCATTAAAGCGGGCGCCGTCAAAAAAAATTTCACCGGCATCCGGATAAAGGATACCGGTAACCATTCGCAATAAAGTGGTTTTGCCGGCACCATTAGGGCCCAATAGGCCAAAGACAGACCCTCCCGACAAACTGAAACTAACATCATCAACGGCTTTATGTCCGTCGTAATATTTTCTTAAACTCTTTACTGTTAAAAGGTCTTGCATGCAAAATTTTAAAATATAAGAAAAGAATAAAAAAGCCTCTTTATCCTCATAAATCAGATAAAGAGACTTAAACATGTTAGTGAACTGCCCCCACAGCAGAGCTATAGGTTTGGGTTTCGAGCGTCATAACGATTTGCTTACCGCCTCCGTGAAAGTTAGAAGTCTTACCGTCGCTCCCACTCGTATATTCGCGTGTTCCTTACGAGGTTTTTAAGTCTTCTACTGACATTACAAATGCATAAAATTCTAATTTAAAGTCCGGTCCTTCCTCGATTACATCCCATCCAAGATTCAGGGTGGATGGATTTTACACTCCCTCACAAGACAGACAAGTACTGTCAAAAAGGAAGATCATCCTCTGAGTTATTCGTCGTATCAGCAGCAGGCGCTTCTGCCGGCGGAGCGGGAGGCGGAGGAGTTGAAGGACCCGGGTTGCCACCCTCAATAGGTTCCGTAGTCAGTTTTTCCAATCTCCAAACTTTTACATCCGTATACCATCTGCCATTGTATTCCCGGCTCTGAAGGTCAATGCTCGCTTTTACCATGTCCCCCGACTGAAGCGCCTGTACCTGACCTATAAGGTCTCCCCAAGCCGTACAACAAACACTTTTTGGAAAGTTGTCTCCCATTTCCAATACGAATCCACCTTTTTGCCAGGGACCATTCCTTCCTTCCCCACTTTGTACTTCTAAAATCTGTTGTACTTTTCCTGTGATCTCTAAAGCCATTTTTATTTTTTTAAACGATTAA
>CAYXRN010000086.1:0-14183 GCA_964467635.1 uncultured Chitinophagaceae bacterium
TCAAGTTTACGTAACATTCCCCTATAATCCAAATTCAATAGCCATAGGTCAGGAGATCTGAAGGTAAGCCATCAGGATAAAAATGCTTTCTCCCCTTAATTCCTCTGGAAGGATGGAAGCCAATGAAAGTATGATCTGAAGTCTGATAGGTATGAAACCAGTTTCTCTTTCCATTCACCTTGGCACCTGTTTCATCTGCTCCTACAATAGGCTCCAGAAGAATACCCTGACGAATATCATCATAGCTCTTCCGGGCACTATCGGTAAACCGCTTCAGTAAGTTACTTATACTGCCTTCACTCATAGCAATACCAAATATATCCGCTATAAACTCAGCCGTACGCTTATAAGGCATGTATTGCCGAACCGATAGATTAGCCACCAGTCCACAAAGATTACTGCCGTAGTTAAGCGGCAGATTGTCGGTTCGATATTTCCCGAAAAGCTTGTTTTTGACGGTTCCCGTTATCGAACCGCCCGCCTCAATGAGGCCGTCCGGCTGATATACAAGCTGGATAAGGATTTCAGCCAAAATAAAAATGGACAAACCGAAGAAAATTCCGGTTTGTCCACGTTAGTAGACATAGGCCGCTACTGGCTCGCAGGTACAAATCAGGTTTCGGTCTCCCTGCGTATTGTTCACCCTGGCAACGGACGGCCAGAACTTGTGGTCTTCTATAAAGGGCAGCGGGAAGGCCGCCTGGCGGCGGCTGTAAGGATGTGTCCATTCATCGGCAATAACCATATCCTGCGTATGCGGAGCGTTCTTCAGGAGGTTGTCTTTTGGGTCTGCTGTTCCCTCCGCAATCGCTTCCATTTCTCCGCGGATGGCTATCATGGCGTCGCAAAAGCGGTCCAGTTCTTTTTTATCTTCGCTTTCCGTCGGTTCGATCATCAGGGTGCCCGGCACAGGGAAGGACAAAGTGGGGGCGTGAAAACCATAATCCATCAACCGCTTCGCCACATCCTCCGCCTCAATGCCCAAAGGCTTGAAGGCGCGCAAGTCCACGATGAATTCATGGGCACAGGTGTTGTTATGGCCGCTGTATAAAACCGGATAGTATTTTTCCAGCCTGGTTTTCATGTAATTGGCATTCAGCACGGCGGCTTCGGTAGCCTTCTTTAAACCCGCTGCACCCAGCATTTTCAAATAGCCGTAAGAGATCAAAAGAATGCTTGCGCTGCCGAAGCGCGCCGCAGAAACCGCCGGAATATTTTTGGTATCCTCTCGCCCGGCTACCGGATCCATCGGCAGGTAAGGGCGCAACTTCTCATTGACACAAATGGGACCCGCACCGGGTCCCCCGCCGCCATGAGGGATAGCAAAGGTCTTGTGTAAATTCAGGTGGCATACGTCGGCGCCTATGTAGCCCGGGCTTGTATATCCCGTCTGCGCGTTCATATTCGCCCCGTCCAGATACACGAGTCCGCCATTGGCGTGAATGATGTCGCAGACCTCCCGGATAGCCAGTTCAAACACCCCATAGGTGGAAGGATATGTAACCATCAAGCCGGCCAGGTTGTCTTGGTTGGCCTGTGCTTTTTCCCGCAGATCCTTTACATCTATGCTTCCTTTTTCATCGCATTGTACAACGACGACCTTCATGCCCGCCATCACAGCAGATGCGGGATTGGTGCCATGCGCAGAGATGGGAATAATCACCACATCCCGGTGTTCTTCCCCATGGTCCTTGTGGTAGGCCTTAATGGTCATCAGCCCGGCAAACTCTCCCTGCGCCCCGGAATTGGGCTGTAAGGAACAGGCCGAGAAACCGGTTATCTCACAAAGCATGTCGGAAAGCTCTTCGAGTACCCGGAGGTAGCCTGAAGCCTGCTCGCCCGGAACGTAGGGATGCAGTTGGGCAAATTCAGCCCAGCTCAGGGGAATAAGTTCGGAAGCCGCATTGAGCTTCATCGTGCAAGAGCCCAAAGGAATCATGGAGCGGTTCAAAGCCAGGTCCTTGTTCTCCAGCTTTTTTAGATAGCGCATCATGCGGGTTTCCGAATGGAAGGCGTGGAAAACCGGATGCGTCAGGTATTTGCTTTCGCGGACAAGGCCCGCAGGCAGGTATTTAGAGGTGGCCTGACCGGATAAAAGGGCTGCGGGTTCGGTGACGCCTGTGAAAACCGCAGCTATGTCGGCAATATCCTCCGGAGTGGTGGTTTCATCCAGAGAGATACCAATATATCCGGCACCGTAATAAAAATTCATTTGCGCTTTTTCCGCCTTTTCCCTGACAGCGCCCGGGTCTTCAACCCTTATCTTAAGGGTATCAAAGAAGTAGTCATTTTCCTGAGAAATGCCCTTCGCCTCAAGCATGTCAGCCAGAGACGCAGCCAATAGATGAACCCTTTCGGCTATCTGTTTCAACCCGTCAGGACCGTGGTAGATGGCGTACATGGCGGCCATATTGGCCAACAGGGCCTGGGCCGTGCAAATGTTAGAGGTGGCTTTTTCCCGGCGGATATGCTGCTCCCTGGTCTGCAGGGCCATGCGTAACGCGCTTTTTCCAAACGCGTCTTCCGATATGCCGATAATCCGCCCGGGGATCAGTCGTTTGTATTTGTCTTTAGCCGCGAAATAAGCGGAATGAGGACCGCCAAAGCCGGGGGGGACCCCAAAACGCTGGGTGGATCCGATAGCAATATCGGCACCCAGTATTCCCGGTGCCTCCAGCAGGACCAAAGCCAACAGGTCTGCAGCCATGATGACGGGAATATTTTTTGCGGAAGCCTGCTCGATAAAGGCCCGGTAGTCGTCTACCGCCCCTTCGCTATTGGGATATTGCAGCAGTACACCGCAATGTTCTTCGGTAAGCACAACCTGGCCAAAATCGGCAAACTCCAGTTGAATACCGGCTGGTTCGGCCCGGGTGTGCAACACTGCTTTTGTCTGCGCAAACACCTTCGTATCTACCAAAAAGCGGGGTGCCGTCACCGTTCTTTTATTTTTTACCGCAAAGACGAGGTGCATGGCCTCGGCAGCGGCTGTCGCCTCATCCAACAGGCCGGCGTTGGCTATGGGAAGTCCGGTAAGGTCGCTAATCATGGTTTGAAAATTCAACAGGCTCTCCAGCCTTCCCTGGGATATCTCCGCCTGATAAGGCGTGTATTGGGTATACCATCCCGGGTTTTCAAACACATTGCGCTGGATAACGCCCGGCGTAATGGTGCCGTAATACCCCTGTCCGATATAGGTTTTAAATATTTGGTTAGTGGCCGCTACTTTACGCAGGTCCTGCAGGTAACGATACTCGCTCTGGGGAGCAGGCAGGTCCAATTCCTTTTCTAAACGGATGTCATCAGGAACAGTTTTAGTCATCAGGTCTTCCGGGCTCGCTACGCCTACGGCCTTCAGCAAAGTTTCCGTTTCTGTTTTATCGGGGCCTATATGTCGCTGGCTGAACTCGTTTTGTTGCAAATTGAACAAATCCATGATTGCACGCTTTGAGGTTTTAGAATTGCGCGCAAAATTAAGGGAGTTTATCCGAACCGGCTGAAAAAGATTCCAACAGTCGGCGATTCAGAGTAAATTTCGGTTTTTTGGGCTTTGTCCGTTTTCTTAATCAGTCCGTGAGTTGAACTGAATTACTGCCAACAGTCCGTAAAAACATCAGGCCATAGCAGCGCCGACCATCCCGCCGATAATAGCGGCGACCACGCCCAACGCAATGATGATCAGGTAAATCAACGTAAGAATACCCACAAACTTAAAGAACCGGTTCAGGTGATCAAATCCGCTTAGCAACTGATCCCGCTCAGCGGCCTCCAATGCCTGGCGTGTACGCCTGGCAAACCGATAGAGGAATAAACAGGGTATAAAATACAATACAGCCAGCACGAGATAAAAAACGGTCAAAAAAACGCTGCTGCCCATTACCGGCATACCTCCGCCCATTGCAGAAAAAGTGCTCATCAGAGTTCCGATGAAAAAAGCCATGATGGCAATGAACCCGGAAATAATAAAACCTACCACAGCAAGAAATTTGGCCCATTTTGTGGTATTCATAATGTAATACTGCATTTGCTCATCGATGGTGAGCGAAGAGGTGGGTGGTACTTGCGGCTCCATAATCTGTATTTTTGGATGTCCAAGATATGCTTTTTTTTGTTAATTTTAGCAAACAGAAACGAAATTCAGTATGGCTTTGAAGGAAAATCTTGAAAAACAAGGACAGTGGCTTTTTAGAAACAGAAGTTATCTGCCGTTATTTATTCTATTCCCTGCAATATTTTTTTACGTAAGAACAGAAATAAATCCGCGGTTGTTTTTTCTGGAAGATACCCATTGGGAGGTTTGGTACAACTGTGCTTGTTTGTTAATCGGTCTGCTGGGGCTGGTCATACGTATTTATACCGTAGGACATACCCCTAAAAATACTTCAGGACGGAATGTCAGGGGTCAGCTTGCAGATGAGCTGAACACGACCGGCATGTATTCTACGGTGAGACATCCACTGTATTTGGGCAATTTTTTCATGTGGCTCGGCCCGGCACTGCTGACGGGGAATTTCTGGTTTGTATTAATTTTTTGTTTGCTGTACTGGCTGTACTATGAGCGAATCATGTTTGCCGAAGAGCACTTTCTCAGGGGAAAATTCGGCAGCTATTACACCAGCTGGGCCGACCAGGTCCCCTCCTTTATCCCCTGTTTTAAGAACTTTACGCCGCCGAAGTACGCCTTTAGCTGGAAAAAGGTATTAAAGAAAGAAAAAAACGGGCTGGTAGCCCTTTTCATTATTTTTTGTTTCTTTAACTTTTTAGGCAAATGGATAGAACGCGAGGCTGCTTTTGATTGGTACGACTGGTTTATCCTTGTCGCCTGTATCGTCACTGCCCTTGCTTACCTTGTCTTGAAATATTTAAAGAAGCGAACCCATGTGCTGGAGGAAGTAAATCAAAAACGCTAAATCAAAAAAATATGAAATACCTCATCGTTGACAAGCAAGTGGAAAAACACGTAGTCCATCTCAGGATCAACCGTCCCGATGCCTTGAATGCGCTGAACCCGGATCTGTTAAACGAATTAAGCGGCGCGCTAAAGGAATTCGATCGGGACCCCGAGGTTCGTATAACCGTACTTTCCGGTGATGAAAAAGCATTTGCAGCCGGGGCCGACATTAAACAAATGGCCGATAAGGGCGCCATGGAGATGTATAGCCTGGATCAATTTGCAGGCTGGGATGAGATACCGCAGGTAAAAAAACCGGTTATCGCCGCCGTCAGCGGGTTTGCTTTAGGCGGAGGCTGCGAGTTGGCAATGATGTGCGACATGATCGTTGCCAGCGAAACGGCACAATTCGGTCAGCCCGAAATCAAGCTGGGCGTCATCCCCGGCGCCGGCGGCACGCAAAGGCTTACCCATGCCCTGGGCAAGGCCCGCACCATGGAACTTATCTTAACCGGCACGTTCCTCAGTGCCCGGGAGGCCCTCCAGGCCGGATTAGTAAATAAGGTGTTTCCCGTAGACACCTACCTGCAGGAGGCTATAAAGCTGGCCGCTCAGATTGCAGCCATGCCGGCCAATGCCGTTCAGCTCGCAAAGGAATCCATACTGAATGCGTTTGAAACGCCACTCAGGGAAGGCCTGCGGCTGGAGCGAAAAAACTTTTACCTGCTCTTCGACAGCGCAGATCAAAAAGAGGGAATGAAAGCTTTCATGGAAAAGAGAAAACCGGATTTCAGCTAGCCTATTCGCGCAATTATCTTAAATTTGCGCTTTTTGAATACCGCATTATGGCTAAAAGATTTGTACACATTGTCAATTTCTGGCTCCGCAAGGATTTAACCGAAGAAGAAAGGCAACGATTTGAAGCAGGCGTACGCGCCCTGCAAACTATTTCCAGCTTAGCCTTTTTTCATCTGGGCACACCGGCCTCCACCGACCGACCGGTTATCGACCGCAGCTACGATTATTGCCTGCTTTGCATGTTTGACAGCAAGGCTGCCCATGACGCCTACCAAACCGACCCTGTTCACGATCAGTTTCGGGACACCTGTACGCCCCTGTGGGATAAAGTAGTGATTTACGATTCTGAAGAAGTATAACGGATTTACTGTTCTTTTTTCCCGATTCTGTAGAGTTTACCAGAATCGGTAACGGCATATAACGCACCGTCTTTCCCCTGGGTCAAGGCACGAAAGCGCTCCCCTTCGTCTTCCAGCAACCACTCTTCCCCTATTACCTTGTCATCCTTGATAGCCAGGCGGATGATCTTTTGTCCGCTCAGACAGCCCAGAAATAAATTGCCGTCCCATTCGGGAATTTCCCCGCCGCTGTAAAAAGTAATACCGCAGGGCGACACGCTGGGATCCCAGTAATACACCGGCTGCGTCATGCCTTCTTTTTGTTGTATGCCTTCCCCTACCTGATCACCGCTGTACTCTTCTCCGTAAGTGATCACAGGCCATCCGTAATTGTTTCCGGCGCGGATGATGTTCACTTCATCACCGCCATGCGGTCCGAATTCAGCTTCCCAGAGTTCCCCCGTCTTAGGATTCCAAGCCAGGCCGTCCGGATTGCGGAGGCCATAGGCGTAAACCTCAGGACGGGCATTGGGCTGATCCGCAAAGGGCCCTCCCGGAACAGGCGTTCCCTCCTTGGTAATGTGAATGATTTTCCCCAGCGAAGAATTCAACTGCTGGGCCTGCACCCGGATCTCCTTGGCAGAACGCTCGCCGGTACTTACAAACAAATTACCGGCTTTATCGAACAGGATCCGGGAGCCATATTGAAGCTTGCCGCTATAGGCCGGTGTGGCCCGATAGATCACCTCTACGTGCTCTATCTTGGTTTCATCAGCGGATAGCTTTCCCTTGGCCACCGCCAGCAAAGTGCCTTCCGGCCGTTGCTCCGAATAATCCCAATAGATCATCCGGTTCGAAGCAAATTGCGGATCAATCGTTACATCGAGCATACCACCCTGGCCGGCAGCATTCACCGGTGGAAAACCGGTTATCGTTTTTAACAGTTCGCCTTCCGGGCTGACAATACACATGCCGCCTTTGTTTTTGGTGATAAGAAACCGGCCGTCGGGCAATGTACAAATGGCCCACGGATCTTCTAAAGCACTGTTGATTACCGTAATGGACAAAGGGGTAGCCGTCTTCATGCCTGCCACCCTTGTCTGGCCCGGAAAGGCAGATTCATACCCTCTGTTGGGCTTTTTGGTTTCCATCGGAGGCAGGGAGTCGGCAGGACTTCCCGGATTATCCTGCGCGGGTGTTTTGGTGTGGTTGTTGCACCCTGCGGAGACCTGTAATGCAAGGAAACACAGCATTAATGTGACCAATTGTTTAGGATTCATGATTTTTCGTTTTTAATCCGAAAAAATATGCTGCCCTATCAACGGGATTATCCCGCTACCGCTTTTCTGATCTGGTCGGCGTGTTCTTTCGTTTTGGGTTTGGAAATAATGTGGGCAATGACCCCCTTTTCATCAATAATAAAGGTAGTGCGGTTGGTCCCCATGTAGGTACGGCCCATAAATTTTTTCTCTCCATAAACGCCGTAGGCATTCACCACCTTTTTGTCTTCATCGGTGATCAGGGTAAAAGGCAAATCAAACTTTCCCTCAAATTTTTTATGGCTTTTCGCGCTGTCGGTGCTGACGCCAATGACTTCGAATCCTTCTTGTTGCAGATCCGCGTAATTGTCCCTAAGGTTACAGGCCTGCGCAGTACAACCAGGTGTATTGTCTTTAGGGTAGAAGTAAAGAATGAGTTTTTTGCCTTTATAATCTTTCAAAGAAACTTGATTCCCGTTTTGGTCTTCAGCAGTAAAGGCAGGCGCTTTATCGCCTTCTTTTAATACAGCAGCCATGTTGTTATCTTTTAAAATGATAGGTTTTAATGGTTTGGTTCCCTACCCTGTCGGTTACCTTGAGTTTTAACGTGTGCTCTCCCGGCGGGCAGTGTTCATCAAAGGTATAGAATATTGTGTTATTTTTTCTGGCAAACATTATCCATCGCCCGTCCAGCTCGGCCCGGTAAGCCGCTATGCCCGCCTTATCGTCAGTTATGGTAAAGCGGATGCTTTTGGCATGGGACAGGTCTGATCCGTTCCGGATATTGATCGCCCTTACGGCGGGGGGCTGCGTATCCGTCTGAATGGAGTAAGCACCGAAGGAACGCACCGTGGCTTCGGCCCATCCGTTTATCAAGGAAGCGGGAACAACGGCCTCCTTCGCTCCGTCTTCATCCTTACAAACAAAAACGAGCTTGTCCCGCAGCGACTCAGGGACCGGCTTATCCGGCTTTATTCTTAAAGCAAATTTTTTATACACAGGGACATAGGGGTAGTGCAATTGATAAATGTTGGAATAATAACCAGCGGACGGAGCGGGGGTTTCCGCATAATGGAAATTGATCTCGTCATAAAGCGTTCCGGCCCTTAAGAAGAGCTGCACATGATCCTTGATAAAAAGAAATTCCTTATCGGGGTACATCTTATTTTCCGCTTGCTTTCCGTCGGATACCGGGACAGGTGATCCTTTGACCTTAAACTTAATGACCGATGCATTGCCGGCAGCATCTTTGATCACGATTTTTATCGGATGGACCTCCCCATCGCTCAGGTCTATGGTTCCATCGCCGGCAAAATCAAAATAGATAGGCAGTTTATTTCCGGGCAAATCAAACAACAGTTCGAAGTGTCTCCGGCTTTGTATATAGGTTTTGTAGTCATAATGCGCATCCACATACCGGGTTTCTTCATAGCCAATATCATCCAGCTGAAATCCCGATTGCGCTACGCCATCGGCATATAAGACCCCCCGGTACACGCCAAAGGTATTGTGTGTATTATTCTGTTTATCTATGGTCTGCACGCCAAAACCGACTTTGTCGGTTTGAACGGTGATGATTTTTTCCGAAGGGCCGTAATAGCCCTCCCGGCTGTGCAGCAGCAATATTTTAGGCTGCTGTTCATAAATGCTGCGCGTTCTGTCGTAAAGCGCGAGGCGGTAAACCCGTGGCGGGATGTTGTCTTTGATCGCAAAGCCGAAAAGCTGGCCATTCAGGGGGTGCTCCGTTTTCGTATCCCTGATCTCAAAATGAACATGCGGCCCTGCCACGGAACCGGTGGCGCCGCTGAGGGCAATGTATTGCCCCTGTTTCACGGGAAATAAGCCCGCCGGGAGCGACAAGTCTATTTTCCAGCGCTGCTCTTGGTATTGTTGGGATTTCACATAGGCGGCCAGCTTATCATTAAACGCGTGAAGATGACCGTAAACGGTGGTATAGCCATTCGGGTGATCAATGTAGATGACATGACCGAAGCCCGTACTGGATACCGCTACGCGCGAAATATATCCTTCCGCCGCCGCATAAACCCGGTAGCCGATTGTACCCCTGGTTTTTATATCCAAGCCCTCATGAAAATGACCGGGCCGCAGCTCCCCGTAGTTCCCTGCCAGCAAAATCGGGATATGTACGGGCTTGTCAAAATAGTGTTGCGGGTAATCGGGTTCCGGAAATTGTTGTGCCTGGACCAACAAGGGCAGACTGCATAAAATCAACAACAGTTTTTTCATAACGGAAGCAAATGTAGGACATCCCCGCTTATGTTGACCCCTTGCCCCTGGTTTACCGCTCCGAGAACCGGCAGACGAAAGACGGGGTATCCTCCAACGTGAGACTGCTCACAGCGCTTGGAGTTCTGGCCTTTCAACAAGCACCTCAAAGCCGCTGATAGAGGCCTGGTCGTATCTTCCGGACAACCACTTTAAAAATAGAAACGGGCCCGTTTCTATTTTTCTTCTTAATTTAGGTGCTCATTTATTCATTTTAAATTTTTTGTTATGTCTTACAAAATTGAAGAAATCGAAGGAATCGGAGCATCCTATGCAGAAAAACTGGGCGCCGCAGGCCTCTCCACCACGGATCATTTGCTGGAGAAAGCAAGTACAAAAAAAGGCCGGCAGGAACTGGCCGGAACCACCGGTATTTCGGAAACCCTCATCCTGAAATGGGCCAATCATGCAGATCTTTTTCGGATAAAAGGCATCGCCGGACAATTCGCTGAACTGCTGGAAGCAGCGGGGGTGGATACGGTAAAAGAATTTCGGAACCGCAATGCGGAAAACCTGCACGCAAAACTCGAAGAAGTAAACGCGGAAAAAAAACTGGTTGGCCGCGTACCGGCTTTAGAGGCGCTGAAAGAAATGATCGAAGAAGCCAAAACCCACGAACCTAAAATTACCTATTAACTTTTTTCCCCACCGGGAAGAGAAGGAAGTAAATTCTCCGAAGCCGCACGGTCTCGGAGAATTTTTTGTTTGCTGAAAAAAAGTACAATTGTTGGCCATCCACGCTTGTATTGGTCTTTCTGCTTATCCCTGCCGTGACCTCCACAAAAAAACATCGTTAAAAAGGAAGGTCACCTCCTTGGCAGCGCAGCCTCGGGCTATTCAAACGGACAGGCTGCCCGAAAAGGCAAATGCACACCACGACAAGCTGTGGGCCGATCACCGGACAAGCAAAACCCTTTCGCCATATCCCGACCATATGCCATGGTTCATTCCTCCAAAGACCTGTAACCCCATGAAGTGCCTTCAGCTGAATGCAGGCGAAGTAAAGGACCATACCGCCAACATGCCCGATGCCATTGAAAGGCAAGGGGAAGCACCGAAACCTGCTTTAAAACCTCCCGTTGTCGATACAGGCCAAAACAAATAGCCTGTCTGGGCTGTCCTGCTCATTCCTAATTTTCATTCTTATCGTATCTTGCAGCCATGTCTGTTTCGGTTACCAACCTGAGCAAAAGCTACGGCGCCCAAAAAGCGATTGACAGCCTTTCTTTTGCGATAAAGAAAGGAGAGATAGTAGGATTTCTCGGTCCGAACGGAGCGGGAAAATCTACCACCATGAAAATACTTTCCGGTTATTTGCCGGCCGGCTCCGGAACGGCCCGCATTTGCGGATACGACGTCAGCAAAGCGCCCCTTGAAGTCAAGAGACGACTGGGTTACCTCCCTGAATCCAATCCCCTGTACCCGGAAATGTATGTAAAAGAAATGCTTTCTTTTACCGCCGGGCTTTATGGCATTCCTCATAAGCAGAAGCGCATTAAAGACATCATAGCCCTTACCGGCCTGGAAAAAGAATGCCACAAAAAGATAGGCGCCTTGTCAAAAGGCTACAAACAAAGGGTAGGGCTCGCGCGTGTACTGCTTCCTGATCCGGAAGTACTGATTCTTGATGAACCCACTTCCGGACTTGACCCGAACCAACTTGCAGAGATCCGTTCCGTTATCCGTGAATTGGGACACCAAAAAACCGTGATGCTCTCCACCCATATCATGCAGGAAGTAAAAGCCATCTGTGAAAGGGTGATCATCATTCATCAAGGTAAAATAGTAGCCGACGACGCCATCAGCCGCCTGGAGGGACAAAATAATCAGGCCACCCTTACGGTAGCGTTTGAAGAAATCGTCAACAAAGAACTGCTGCTCCGCCTTGCAGGCGTGAAGAATCTCAGCCAAGACAGCCCGTTAAGCTGGTCCATAGTTACCGATGTTCCGGAAGCGGTAAAAAAAAGTTTGTGGCAACTTGCTTTGCAAAATAACCTGAACATTGTTTCTTTGCAGAGCAATACGGCTTCCCTGGAAGCGTTGTTTCATAAACTTACAAAATAAATTTACCAGCAGATGAGTATCATAACCGATGTACATGCCCGTCAAATCCTTGACTCCAGAGGCAATCCGACCGTTGAAGTAGAAGTATTTACCGAAGAAGGGGCTTTTGGACGTGCCGCCGTTCCCTCCGGCGCTTCCACAGGCGTGCATGAAGCCGTAGAGTTGCGGGACAATGACAAAGACGTATACATGGGTAAAGGCGTATTGAAAGCGGTTGATAACGTCAACAAGACAATAGAAGAGGCATTGATGGGATGGGAGGTTTCCGACCAAGCCGGTATCGACCAGGAGATGATCAACCTGGATGGCACCCCCAATAAAGGAAAGCTGGGTGCCAACGCCATTTTGGCGGTGAGCCTGGCGGTTGCCAAAGCAGCGGCGATGGAAAATGGCCTTCCCCTGTACCGCTACGTGGGCGGCACCAACGCGCGCACACTTCCTGTGCCTTTAATGAACATCTTAAACGGCGGATCGCACGCAGACAATAAAATCGACTTTCAGGAATTCATGGTAGTTCCTTACGGCGCTTCTTCGTTTTCAGAGGCGCTCCGTTGGGGGGTAAGCGTTTTTCATCACTTAAAAAAGGTGTTGAAAAAGAAAGGTTACTCGACCAATGTGGGAGATGAAGGTGGTTTTGCACCGGACATTCAAAGCAATGAAGAAGCCATCGAAACGGTTTTACAAGCCATTAAAGACGCCGGTTTTGAACCCGGCAAGCAAATTGGCATCGCCCTGGACCCTGCCGTAAGTGAACTGTACCTGACCGAAGAAAAAGTTTATCATTTTCATAAATCCGACGGAAGGAAGCTCTCTGCCGAACAAATGGTGGCCTATTGGGAAGACTGGGTGAACAAATACCCTATTGTATCTATAGAAGACGGCATGGCAGAAGACGATTGGGACGGATGGAAACAGCTAACCGACCGCATTGGCGACAAAGTGCAACTGGTAGGTGATGACCTTTTCGTAACCAATGTAGAACGCCTGCAGAAAGGTATTTCAAACGGCATAGGGAACAGCATCCTGATTAAAGTCAATCAAATCGGGTCTTTGACCGAAACCATCAATGCCGTACAACTGGCACAAACACACGGTTACACCTCTATCATGAGTCATCGTTCCGGGGAAACGGAAGATACCACCATCGCTGATTTAGCCGTAGCCCTGAATACCGGCCAGATTAAAACCGGTTCGGCCTCCAGGACCGACCGGGTGGCCAAGTACAATCAATTGCTGCGAATAGAAGAGGAATTGGGAGAAACCGCTATATTCCCGAAAAATCTCTTTACTTTTGAAGGGTAAAGCGCATTCTTATGAGGCAAAAGATTCCGAAATGGTTAAAACCTGCCTTCAGGCTGGGCAGGAATAAATATGCTATTGCCGCCGCAGTATTCCTGATCTGGATTATCTTTTTCGACCGCAATGACCTTATTACCCAGGTAGGGTACATTGCCCGTTTGCATGAGCTAAGGAACCAGAGAGCTTATTTAAACGAACGGATCGACTCCACGGACAAGCAACTTCATCAGCTGTTGTCCAACCCGGAAGAACTTCAAAAGTTTGCCCGGGAAAGATACCTGATGAAAAAAAACAATGAAGATGTGTTCATCATCCGCCAACCGATGGAGAAAAAATAAAGATTTTTAAGGCCGATGCAATAGAATGAGAATTTTTTGCGTTTATAAAAAAGTTAATTCAATCTCATTTTAAAGTTTTTACATGAATAACAATGCTACCCAGGACAATGCCTCCGCATCCCGCTTATTTCCACCAACAAAAGATGAAGAAGACAGCAGCAGTTGCATTTCCCGCTTGCAGGAAAGCAGGCGTCCCCCCTTTCCCGAAGCAGAAGAAATGCTAAAGCAGTTGGATCAGATCCGGTACAGTCCTCGCCAAACCACGGTCAAACAAATACTCAATTATGCTGAACAAACGCTGAAAAATGAGGAGAACAAACCGCATTAAAAGCGGCGCAAAAGCATACTTTGACCATGACCAGAAAAGAGCGATATGACTTTGTTTTGGATTATTTTGAAAAAAATAACCCCGATGCACAAACGGAGCTGCTCTATGACAGCCCCTACCAGTTGCTGGTAGCCGTCATGCTTTCCGCCCAATGTACAGACAAGCGGGTAAACATGACGACGCCCCATATCTTTAACCGTTACCCGGATATTAAAGCACTCAGCAAGGCGACTTTTGAGACGCTTTTTCCCCTGATTAAAAGCATCAGCTACCCCAACAACAAAACCCGCCACCTCATCGGAATGGCCCAGAAGGTAATGGCGGATTTCGACGGGAGGATACCGGAAACCGTAAAGGAACTCATCACCCTTCCCGGCGTTGGCCGCAAAACAGCTAACGTCATTACATCCGTTGTACATCAACAACCGAATATGGCCGTGGACACCCATGTTTTCAGGGTATCGGCGCGCATAGGGCTAACCCTGAACGCCAAAACACCTTTACAGGCGGAAATGCAGTTGATCCGGCACATCCCCGAAGAAAAAATACACCGGGCTCATCACTGGCTCATCCTGCATGGAA
>CAYXRN010000087.1:0-13739 GCA_964467635.1 uncultured Chitinophagaceae bacterium
GGTTCAGGGATTGAATCCTACGTTAAGCAAAAACGGGATGAGGCGTTGCCATTAGTAAGTCTACGACCCCCGAAGCCCAACCTATCGCCTCTGGCGTGGGTGGGTAGTTCACATCCAAACCGATTTGTGTTTGACGTCCGGTTGTTGATGACCGGAATACCACTCTTTAGTAGCAGCCGCCCGTTCTGCTCATTTTCCCGATCTTTGTCCCATGCATCCAAAAGATTTATCAATTACAGATTTTACGTATCCTCTGCCGCAGGAAAAGATTGCGCTATATCCTGTCCACCCCCGGGACAGTTCAAAATTGCTGATCTATGATAAGCAGGCCATTTCGGAAGATATTTACCGGAATCTGGATCGGCATCTGCCTCAGCATGCTGTGCTGGTTTTTAATGATACCAGGGTCATCAAATCAAGGATTCATTTTCCCAAAAAAACAGGAGCGCTCATTGAAATATTCTGCCTGGAACCATACGGAGATTTTACCGACTATGAAACGCAATTTCAGCGAACAGGGACCGCACTTTGGAAATGCATGATTGGTAAAGCCGGCAAGTGGAAAGAAAAACAGTTATCCAAGAGCCTCATAATTGCAGGAAGGGATGTAGCCCTTACTGCTGAACTGGTTAAAAAGCTGCCCGATGCTTATGTGGTCCGGTTATCATGGCTGCCCAAAGAAATTACTTTTGGAGAAGTTATTCAGGCGGCCGGAGCCACGCCACTCCCCCCGTACATCAAACGGAAGCTCAGTAAGCAGGATGAAAAAGATTATCAAACCATCTATTCTATAAACAGGGGTTCTGTAGCTGCCCCTACAGCAGGCCTGCATTTTACCGATGAAATGATGGCTGGCTTTTATAAGAAAGCAATTCCGGCCCTCTTTACGACACTTCACGTAGGAGCGGGAACATTCAAACCGGTAAAATCCGGTACGATGGAAGGCCATGTGATGCATTCCGAACGGATGAATATCAGCCTGGACTTTTTGCAGGATCTTTTCCAAAAACTGGATGGGAAAATTATCAGTGTGGGAACTACCGCAACACGTACGCTGGAAAGTATTTACTGGATGGGAAACAAAATCCTTAATGGTAAGAAGATCAGAGAAGAAGAGCTCAGGGTCAGCCAATGGGAAGCTTATGATGAGCAAAAATGTCATAGTGCGCGGGACGCTGTTGCTGCCCTCATCGAATGGATAAGGCAAAGCGCCCAAACGCATCTGATGATAGAAACCGGGATAATCATCGCACCAGGATATGATTTTAAAATAGTGAAAGGGCTTATCTCTAATTTCCATCAGCCACGATCCACTTTACTGCTGCTTGTAGCCGCACTTGTTGGGGAAAGCTGGGAAGAAATCTATGATTATGCATTAACCCATGACTTCAGATTTTTAAGCTACGGAGATGGCTGCTTATTGCTTCCATAGCCGTTGGTCGCCGCATTGGGTGCGTCTTCCTCATAAGTGATGCTTATAATTTTCAGTTTTTGGACGGTCCGCCCTCTTTGAAATGCAATAGTCTCATTCACCTTTTTTCCAACCAACGCCCTGGCAATGGGGGCGGTAAACGCTATCTTTTTTTGTTTAACATCTGCTTCATCCACGCCAACAATTTGAAATTTATGGATTTTATCCCCATTGTCAAACTGGACAACAGCGCCAAAGCGTACCTCATCTCTGGGTTGGTCTTGGAGAGCTATAATACGAGCAGAAGCGATACGCTGGTTCAAGCTTTTTAATTTGGCGTCTATGACCATGGCTGCTCTTCGGTATTCGGCTTCGCTATGCTGCGGCAGGCGTTTTCTTTCCTCTTCCAGCGCTTCTTTCTCGCGAAGTAAGGCGGTATGGCCGAACGGGGTTACATAATTCGTTGCACCAGTGGGTAGCGCAGCGCGTGGTGGAATAACGGGAAGTTCTTCCTGATCTTCTTCTTTAACAAATCCCCTACTCATGTACAATATGTTTTAAAAGATTCATCAAAGTAAAGGAATTTCACCGATCTTAATTAAGTTATCTATACTTTTTTATTTTTTTATTTTTTATGATAAAGATCATAGTTTTGTATGAGCAGGATCAGTCTAATATTTTTTTGTAGCCGTTTACTTTGCACTTTTATTAGTTAATTGGATTAAATGGAAGTGTCCATTTTTTTTTAGAGTGTATTGACTCATAACTTAAATAGGATAGAATGAAAAGTTTCATTTTTTTATCAGTTATGATGACCAGTATGACGCTTTTTATCCCGAGCAGTGTTCGTGCAGCAGCAGGGCTGGGAGAAGCCGGTAGTATAACCCTTGAAGGGCTGGTCATCGGATTGGCGGTTCTGGGAGTTATTTTTCTGGTATTTATGGGCTTGTTACTGTTGGCAAGAGTAAGTGAATTGACCGCCTTATCCCAAAAGCCCGAAAAGGACCTTCCGGTGATTCACGTCAGGCGGGAAGATATCATGAGCCTGGATGCGACTGAAATCAACCGGTTACTTCACGACCGTAAGGAGAACAGTTCGACGGCGGAAAAGGCCACAGGCATTTGTTCGTAAAATAGTACAATAATCGATCTTAACTTATTGACCAATTATAACTCTATGAAATATTCAAAAGTGCTTCCCCTTGCATACTCCTTAATTGCCTTTCTTTTATACAACCTGTTTCCCTTGCAGGCGATGGCGCAGACAGAGGCGCAAAAATCTATTTTCAAACATTTCGGGATTATAGGAGCCATTGTTGTGGCTATTCTGCTTTTGTTGCTGCTGGTCTTTCTGATGGCTGCACGAGTAAACAAAATGATCCAAAGGAACAGGCTGGCCAGTAAAGCCAAGGAGCAGGAGCAGATCAGGCAGGAGTTGCGCGAATTAGAGGACCGGGATCTTGATGCCCTGTTGGAAAAACGAAAGGAGGCTTTACTTTTTCAATTAAAGGGTAATGAGTTGGCTGGCACGCAGGCACCCATGGATAAAAGAGGCATCATTAGTAAAGCCTCTTCCAAGATGGAAGTTCCTTTTATTAGCGAGAAAAAATCGCTTCGGGAAGCATTGCATATCGATGCTGACCTAAGAAAATTGATTACTGCGTTTATCGGAATGTCCGCTTTCTGGCTTTTGTTTGGAACGTCTGTGGGAGAGTATCTGGGCATTAAGTTTGTGGCACCCGATGTAGATCATCTGGCATGGCTGAGTTTCGGGCGCTTGCGTCCGGTACATACCAATACTGTATTCTGGGGTTGGGCTTCTATGGCCATGCTGGGATTGGCCTATTTTGTCATACCGCGGACTTCCAATACCAAATTGTACAGCATAAAACTGGGCTGGTGGACCTTTGGACTAATTAATGCTGCTGTGGTCATTGGGGATATTTGCCTGATGGCCGGGATCAATAACGGTGGAGGAGAATATCGGGAATACGTGTGGCCGGTAATGGGCCTGTTCGGTCTGGGGCTCGGCCTTACACTGTATAACTTTTACAAAACCATTGCTACCCGTAAGGCACCGGAAATATATATTTCCAATTGGTACATTTTAGCTGCACTGGCATGGACACTGGTTATGGTAACAATCGGTTACCTTCCCTGGTATCAAACAGGACTTGGAGAGACCGTTATACAAGGGTATTACATGCACAATGCGGTAGGCATGTGGTTTATGACTTTTACATTAGGTTTAATATATTACTATTTACCGGCTTCCCTGAATAAACCGATTTACTCCTATTCGCTGGGGGTGCTGGCATTTTGGACGCAAATGCTGTTTTATACCTGGATAGGCAGTCATCATTTTATTTTCAGTCCCATACCCTGGTGGTTACAGACTATTGCTATCGTATTTAGTGTAGGTATGTTTATACCGGTTATTGCAGGAACTACCAACTTTTTGTTGACCATGAAAGGCAGCTGGAAAGCGATTTCAGAAAGCTATGTTTTACCGTTTATTCTGGTGGGAGTTATCTATTATTTTCTCGGATCCTCACAAGGAAGTTTTGAGGCCTTCCGGTTCACCAACTATGCCTGGCACTTTACCGATTATACCGTGGCCCATTCGCACATGACTATGTATGGAATTATCTGCTTCATGCTATGGGGAAGTATCTATTACCTGATGCCGCGAATTACGGGACGAGAGCCTAGACAATCCTTGATTGGAATGCATTTCTGGCTGGCTTTTGTCGGGCTGCTGATTTATGAATTCGCCTTGATGATAGGCGGAACAATGCGGGGACTAATGTGGATGGAAGATGTTCCGTTTATTCAGTCGGTTGTCGAGATGGCTCCTTACTGGCTGTGGCGTGCGGTTGGCGGTTCACTGATGTTGTTCTCTCATATCGTTTTTGCCTACAACATGTATGTGATGTGTAAAAAGGAAGCGCCCGCAGAGGTGACCTCATCGGCTATGCCTGCAACCTCTTTAACCAATGCTTAAAATACATAAAGAATGCTTTTTAATTTTCATAAAAACCACAAAGAACTGCTGATAACCATTACGGTGATGTATGCCATTCTAGCTATCTTTGTCTCCATTGTACCGGCATTTAAAGTAGAGCAAGACAATGGCCCGTTGCCAAAAGACAATGGGTTAACCGAACAAGAACGCAGAGGGCTGGCTGTTTATATCGCCAACGGATGTGTCGCATGTCATACCCAGCAAGTACGGAACATAGAAATGGATCAAATGTGGGGGAACCGGCCATCCATTCCGGCAGACTATTATTACAGCAAGCAAAGAATGAACGTTTGGCAGCAATCCCCTTCACTTTTAGGAAGTGAACGTACGGGCCCCGACCTGACAAATGTAGGCCAGCGGCTTCCAGCGGCGGCCTGGCAATATACGCACCTCTTCAATCCGCGGGCTGTTGTGCCGCAATCCATCATGCCGGCATTCCCTTGGTTGTTTGAGATCAAAAAAAATGTAGACTCCTCAAAAGCAGTGATTGTAAACCTCCCCGAAGAGTTTCAAAAAAATATCAAAGGAACCGTTGTCGCTACGCAAGAGGCGCAGGATCTGGTGGCTTACCTGTTGTCCCTAAAGCAGGTTGAAATCCCCACTCCCGCGGATTTCTTACCCGACCCCAAAGCCCTGGACAGAACCAAGGCTGCCGCGAACAATGCGGGTACAGGCGGGGGCGGGACTTCCGTTGCCAGTGGAAATGGACAAAGCGCGCTTCCGGACGGTAAGGCATTATTTAATGCCAATTGCGCGGTTTGCCACCAAACGAACGGAGAGGGAGTGAAGGGTGCGTTCCCTTCCCTGGCAGGCAATGAAATCGTCAACGATGCCGATGCTTCCCTCCATATCAAAATAGTATTACAGGGCTATGATGCCTCCACACAATACAGTGTCATGCCTCCATTTGGCAACCGGCTCTCGGATGCGGAAATTGCCGCCATAATTAATTATGAAAGAACCAGTTGGGGAAATGATGGCAAGACCATCACGGCAGAAAATGTAACAACAGCCAGAGCGGACAGTAAATAAATTTAAATATAATCAAAAAAAGTAAATATGAAAAGGATACTCATTTCTATTGTCATGCTTCTTGGCCTGGTACCTGCGGCCGTAGCTTGTGAACTATGTGAAGAACAGCAACCGAAATGGCTGCAGGGAGTGGTACATGGTGCAGGTCCGCAAGGACCGGTTGACTATATCATCATGTATGCAGGAATTGCTATCGTTATTGTAGTACTTTTTTTTAGCGTTAAATTATTAATTAAACCGGGAGAGAAAAATCCGGATCATGTCAAATACAGTATTTTAAATCCAAATAAAGAAGTTTATGGAGAAGGATAAAAGAATGGTCCGGGTGTTCTTAGATGATGATCCTGTCCCTCTGGCAGAATACAAGCCACCGGTAAAAATGGTCCTAGATACGACCAAGCTCACTGATGGCAGACATGTCCTTAGAGTCGTTGCGCGTTCTACCAAGGGGACGGAAGGAGTTAAGGAAATTCCGTTCAATGTAAGAAACGGCCCCGCAATTACCGTAGTGGGTTTGCGGGATAACGACGTAGTGGATCATGATTTGCCGATTACCATTAACGCCTATGGGCACGAGCGTCCCGATATGTTTATCGTGACCGGTTCGGAAACACCCCTGGCCATTCCCGCCTGGGTTTGGGTATTGGTCATCGCATTCATCGCATGGGGACTGTTTTTCCTTATTCGGCACTTTACGCCGGAACACTACAGTATGTTGCTCCCGCTTTTGGTAAGTTTTGTACCTTTGCGTAAAAGAGGAAGATAAATTGCGCTATGGATGATATAGGTGTCTTGGACGATGTGAAATTACTGGTAGATGAGTTTTACGGACAAGTCAAAGCAGACGAAGTTCTGGGGCCGGTATTTGACCAGGTAATTGGGGACAACTGGGATCAGCACTTGAATAAAATGTATCGTTTTTGGCAGACTGTATTGTTGTCGGATGGGAAAACATATTTTGGAAAGCCTTTTATAAAGCACGCCCCTTTGCCTATAACGCCCGATCACTTTACCCGCTGGCTGAAGCTCTGGGAGGCTACGCTTAAAAAACATTTTGAGGGGCCGGTGGCCGATGAAGCATTGTGGCGCGCAAAGAAAATGGGTGAGGTCTTTCAGGTAAAGATGTTCGGCAGAGAGCATACCGGACGTAAGCCGATTTTTTAATTATTATAAATAGTATTATCATGGGTCTTTCGTTTATGACCGGTATATGCTTTATCTGGATTGGTTTTATAGCTGCAATAAGTTTTATGGAATCCTGGGTGAAATTTAGAGCACCAGGGGTCCAACTTGCTACTGGTCTAAGCATTGGTCGTTTAATCTTCAAGGTATTGAACCGCATTGAATGGGCCTGTTTTATCTTGATTATTTTGGGCGGTTTTTTTTCTGGTACTTTGTTGACAGGTTCTTCTTTCCTATGGGGAGCAGGCCTTGCACTAGCCCTTATCTTAGTCGTGCAAACCGCCTGGTTGTTGCCCAGAATGGATAATCGGGCAATCAGGGTGATGAAAGGAGAGCAGGTCCCAAAATCCCAATTGCATATTTATTACGTTGGCCTGGAGCTGATCAAAATGGCGTTGCTTATATTAAGTGGCGTTACTTTGTTTGGTATGCTGCATTGATTCTCTGATTGTTTCTTAGAGATTGACCGATTTTATCTTAATTTGCAGCATGCCGTATAAAAACCCGTGGACTTTACTTTCTTCAGAACAAAAATATGATAACCCCTGGATCAGGGTGGATGAACATCAGGTACTCAAACCAAACGGAGAACCGGGCATTTACGGTGTTGTACATTTTAAAAACAGAGCCATTGGCATTGTTGCCATAGATGAACATGATTATGTTTATTTGGTCGGACAATATCGTTATCCCTTGAAAAAGTACAGTTGGGAAATTCCCGAAGGGGGAGGGCCGCAGGGAGAAGCGCCACTGGAGGCGGCAAAACGCGAATTATTGGAGGAAACCGGCTTGATCGCCGCGCATTGGGAACTGATGTTGGAAATGGATTTGTCCAATTCTGTAAGTGATGAAAGCTGCCAAGTATTTGTTGCGTCGGGCTTAAGTCTGAGAGAGGCTCAGCCTGAAGATACCGAAGAATTACAAGTAAGACGTCTTCCGTTTGAGAAAGCGGTGGAACTTGTTCTGGCAGGAGAGATTACTGATTCTGTTTCAGTAGCCGCACTCCTTAAGTTAAAGATATTACGAGTGTCTGTGAGTTGCTCCAACCATGAAAGATGATTGGGCTTCGGGCTCCTAAGCTTACCTCATGTAACATCTCATCCCGTTTTTGCTGCCGTGTAGAATTCGGTTCCTGAACCCGACGATATGTCTACTCCTTGCTTTAGTATATTTTTCATCGCGTTGATATCCGGGTACTGTATCTTAACAGAAGACGTACACCTCCATTCTCTAACCGAAAGCGGTAAATCTGATGTACAAGTTAATGCTATGGTCGAAAATTTTTCCATTGCACAGATAAAGCATCGCACCCAGTACCTCGCTAAGCTAAGCTATGCTTACACCAGGTTAATTCGCTATCTTTGTGCTTTAAGCCGATCTACAGTTCCTGATGAATTGGTTTTACAGCACATTTTATAAAATAACTATTTTTATTGTTGAAAAAGACGACTAAACAAACCCTGATAACCGGCAGACAACCTGTTATAGAAGCCCTTAAAGCCGGCACATCGATTGAACGTATATTCATATCGCGCCAGTCGGGCGGAGCCTCCATTTCCCTCTTGCGAAAGCTGGCCCGCGAGTTAACTGTTCCAGTACATGCCGTTCCAGAAGAAAAACTGAATCGCCTGCATCCGGCACGACGGTCGGGAAAGGCCAATGACCAGGGATGTATTGCTGTTGTTTCAAGAATAAGGTATTTGGAATTACAGCAGGTTATTTCACATGTAATGGAAAGTGGTGAAGCGCCTTTATTTGTGATGATCGATGGCATTACCGATGTTCGGAACATAGGCGCCATGGCGCGCAGCGCCTTGTGCTGTGACTCACAAGCATTGATCTTGCCGGAAAAAGGAGTCGCATCCTTAAACGAAGAAGCGGTAAAAAGCTCAGCAGGGGCGTTGGAGCATCTGGCTGTATGCCGTGTAGCTGATCTAGCCGAAGCGCTAAACATCTTGCGACTTAATGGATTTCAGATACTGGCGAGCAATTCTTCCGGCAACCGCTATTTACACGATTGCGATTGGACTGTGCCTACGGTAGTCATCATGGGTGCTGAAGACAAAGGCGTACAGCCTGTTTTGCTAAAATCTGCAGACGCCACTTTTAAAATCCCGATGGCGGCAGGCTTTGATTCTTTCAACGTCTCTGTAGCCACCGGAATAATCCTTTATGAAGCTTTGAAACAAAGAAGCTTCTGAAGATGAAGGCGGTGCTACAGGGTGGTATCTGCAGGAGAACTGTTTTCATTGATAAGCTGATAGAGTTTATCCAGGTTTGGAGACAGGATGATGTCCGTTCTTCTGTTATGCGCCCGTCCTTCCTCTGTTGAATTGCTATCTACAGGGTCATATTTGCTGTGTCCGGAGGCTACTACGCGCGTAGGATCTACATGATAATCTTCGGTAAGGATACGTACGACGGATGCCGCGCGGGCCAGGCTAAGGTCCCAGTTGTCCTGAAAACGTCCACGTATAGGAATAGAATCCGTATGCCCTTCAATATCCACGCTGATATCCGGATTGGCGTTCAATACTTGTGCTACTTTGGCTAAGGCCTGCTTTCCTCTCGGATCTACTCTGGCGCTTCCTGAGGGGAATAACAGCTTTTCCTGAAGAGAAACATACACTTTCCCGTTTTTGACCGAAACGGATAACTCGTCGGAATCAAAGCCCATCAATGCTTTAGAAATAGACTGATGCAATTGTTCGGTTATTGCTCTTTGTTTGTCTATAACGGCTTGTAATTCGGCTAGTTTTTTTTGCTGTGCCGCGATTCTTTCTTCTGAACTGCTGAGCTGACTCTTTTGATTGGCGATTTCAGATTTAGCGGCTGCTATTAACTGGTCCATACGGTGGTTTAAAGAATCAATTTGTTGATTGAGGCCGTTGTTGGTATTCCGGCAAGCATCCAGGGAACGGGAAAGCCGCATGCTGTCCGCTCTCAAGGAGCTGATGTGTAGTTTGGCATTAACGTATTTTTTTGACGCTACGCAGGAAGTGAGCGAAAGCGCCGCTAGTGCCAAGAGTGCAATTAAGGTGTTGTTTCTCATTGATTTACATTTTCTTCATGCTAAAGATACAAAGTATTTAATGGTTTCAAAACGGGTGGTTCAAAAATAAAGCCAAATTAAGAAAAGAAAAATCCGGTATAGAAGTGGTGCTATTTTTCATTTTGACAATACCCATTATTGCAATACCTTTCCTTCATGAAAGCCTGGAAATATTTTTTACTTTTTACATCCTTGGTGGTTTGTTCAAGCCTTTTCTCTTGCCAAAAAGAAGACGATGCCGGTCCACAATCAGCAACAAATGGTTACGACAAGCAGGAGGTAGGAAAGTCCGCCCACGACCTGTTATCCTCAGATCGGTTCAAGGCCTTGGAAGTGGAAGTGTTGTATGGATCGCTGAAGCCCGATGCCGCCGCACTAAGTGCGATGAAACAATTTTTAAAAGAAAGGCTGAATAAGATGGAGGGGATAAATCTGACTTTACGTCAGGTCCTTTCATCGGCAAAAACTGCGCTCACGTTAAAGGACATACAAATGCTGGAAAAACAGCACAGAAAAAATTATACAAAAGAAGCCAAGATCGCAGTTTGTATCATCTATGCGGACGCCGGCTATGAAAATGACAAAGTCTTGGGCGTGGCCTATGGAAATACATCGGTTTGTTTGTTCGGGAAAACGATCAATGCACATTCAGGGGGCATTGGTCAAGCCAACACGACGGAGCTGGCAACAACGGTATTGGAACACGAGTTTGGCCATCTGTTGGGCTTGGTGGACTCCGGATCTCCCATGCAAAATGATCATGAAGATCCTGAGCATCCCGGCCATTGCAACAACGAAAACTGTCTGATGTACTACGCTTCGGAGACTACCGATGTTCTCGGGTTCCTGCTTGGGGGGGACGTCCCTCAGCTGGACGCCCATTGCCTGGCCGATCTAAAAGCAAACGGAGGGGGGTAGTCAAAAATTATCATATAATGCAAAAAAAATTGCTCATGTCCATCCTTTTGATGACTGCGATGTTTCGGGCACTTCCTTCGGCCGGACAATATCATACCGACAAGAAACTGACTCAAAAACTGCATACGCTATTAAGCACCTTTAATGGCACAGCCGGCGTGTATGTCATTAACCTAGCCAACGGGAAAGAGGCAGCAGTAAACGCGAATACCATATTTCCGACCGCCAGCATTATTAAAGTACCTATTTTGATAGGCATATTTAAGAAAATAATGGATGGAGAATTAAGCTATCATCAGCCCTTGGTGTACGATGATGCCATGGCCCGCGGGGGATCGGGGCTGATGCAGTATTTTAAAGATAGTACGAAAACGAATCTGGGCGTAGCCGTTACCCTTATGATTTCCCATAGTGATAATGTAGCGGCTGTGTGGTGCGAAAAACTAGCCGGGGGAGGAAAAGCCATTAACAGCTGGTTGAATGATCACGGTTATGTGCATACACGAGTCAATTCAAGAACTGCTGGCCGGGAAAAACAATATGAACAGTACGGTTGGGGACAGACCACCCCCAGGGAAATGACCCACTTGCTCCTTTCCATCAAAGAAAAGAAAATATTAACACCTGCCGCCTGTGAAAGGATGTACCGCGACCTGTGCAACGTATATTGGGACGACTATGCGCTTTCTCAAATACCTCCTTATGTACAGGTGGCCTCCAAACAGGGAATGATCAATACTTCCCGTTCCGAGTTAGTAATGGTTAACCTGCCATCGGGAGAAAAAGGAGATTCTTGTAAAGGGTATGTTTTTTACATCGCAACAAAAAATAATAAGGATCAGCGATGGACGCCGGATAATGAGGCCTGGCAATTGGCGCGTGATGTATCTAAGCTGCTCTGGAATTATTTTGCTCCTGATGATAAATGGATACCCCCTGTAGGGAACTCAACATTTTGGAATTGGGAAGATTAGCATACCTTGTGATGCGTATCCTCACTTGTGGAATTATTAGAAGACGGCTGAAAGTGTCTGGCTGCTTCCGGCTATGGAAGAGAAGATTAATCTAAACAGCCGCATTATCAAACACGATGTCTGTGCGGTGGCGGTTTCCGGCAACCGGCGTTTTGAGGCGACACCATATGAAAGGCAACGCGCTATCTTTCAGCCCTTATCGGCCGGCTTTGTTGACTTTTTGTTTTCCTTTTTTGGTCATGGTAAAGTCCTTCCTTTAATTCATCGTCCTTATGTGTTCCGCTTTCCTAACCCGCACCGCGATCCAATCCGTGTCAATGACGACTTATCAGTCTGTTTGATTTCCATTTGGACCAAGGAAAAGTCTCTCATTGCAACGGCCTCCGCTTTAAACGCCGCAGGCGAATTTACGACCACTATCTCTTTTTACTGTTTGAAATTCAACTTCTTAAATAAAGGGTCTTTCGTTGCTTTTTCATTTTCGTTTACTTTAAAAGCGTGGTAGTACCGCCTTACCCAATGCATCCATGGCATCAACCGTTAATAGAAAACATTCAGGCCAGCCATTTATTTAGTAGAGTAAAATTAAAAAAGGAAGGATAAAAAAAACCTCCCCCGAAATGGAGAAGGTTTTTGTCCTGTTTGTATTATGAAAGGGATTAGTAACCCATTCCACCCATGCCCGGAGCAGCAGGTGGTGCTGCAGGAGCAGGATTCTCTTCAGGCTTGTCGGCCACTACGCATTCGGTAGTCAATACCATACCTGCGATTGAAGCAGAATTTTCCAGCGCAATACGGGTCACCTTAGTGGGATCAATCACACCGATAGAAAACAGTTTTTCATACGTTTCTGTACGGGCATTGAAACCGAAGTCGCCTTTACCATCTCTCACTTTCTGTACGACGATAGAACCTTCCAGTCCCGCATTTTCTGCGATCTGGCGAAGCGGTTCTTCGATGGCACGTTTTACAATCTGGATGCCGGTTTTTTCATCGCTGTTTTCCCCTTCAAGTTGATCAAGGCTGCTGATGGTGCGGATAAGCGCAGTTCCGCCGCCAGCTACAATACCTTCTTCTACTGCAGCACGGGTTGCATGAAGCGCGTCATCTACGCGGTCTTTCTTTTCTTTCATTTCTACTTCAGTAGCAGCGCCTACATACAGTACGGCTACACCGCCGCTCAGCTTAGCCAGACGTTCCTGAAGCTTTTCCTTGTCATAGTCAGAGGTGGTTACTTCAATCTGTGCTTTGATCTGGTTGATGCGGGCCTGAATATCGCTCTTTTTGCCTTTCCCATCTACGATAGTGGTATTGTCCTTATCTAAAGTTACAGACTCAGCTTTACCCAGTTGATCCAGTTCAACATTTTCCAGTTTGTAACCCTGGTCTTCACTGATTACGGTACCGCCGGTCAATACGGCAATATCCTGTAACATTTCCTTACGGCGATCGCCGAATCCAGGTGCCTTCACGGCACATACTTTCAGCGTACCCCGCAGTTTGTTTACCACCAAGGTAGCCAGTGCTTCCCCTTCCAGGTCCTCAGAAATGATCAGCAGGGGAGCGCCCTGTTGGGCTACTTTTTCCAGAATATGAAGAATATCCTTCATGGTGCTGATCTTTTTGTCAAAGATCAAAATGTACGGATTCTCCAGTACAGCCTGCATCTTTTCGCTGTCTGTAACAAAATAAGGGGAGAGGTAACCCCGGTCAAACTGCATTCCTTCCACTACGTCTACATAAGTGTCGGTACCTTTAGCTTCCTCAACGGTGATGACACCGTCTTTACTTACTTTTTCCATTGCCTGGGCGATTAATGCACCGATTTCTTCATCGTTGTTGGCAGAAATGGAAGCGACCTGTTTGATTTTAGCGGTATCCGTTCCAACAGTTTTAGACTGGCTCTGGAGGTTCTCAACAACAGCTTTTACAGCTTTGTCTATACCCCGTTTCAAATCCATCGGGTTAGCGCCCGCAGCGACGTTTTTAAGTCCTTCCGCTATAATAGATTGTGCCAAAACGGTAGCGGTTGTAGTCCCATCTCCAGCGATATCCGCTGTTTTAGAGGCTACTTCTTTAACCATCTGTGCGCCCATGTTTTTGATGGGGTCTTCCAGTTCAATTTCTTTGGCTACGGTCACACCA
>CAYXRN010000088.1:0-13583 GCA_964467635.1 uncultured Chitinophagaceae bacterium
AAAGGGTAGCCGGACTGAAGAAAAAAGTAGCCAGAGCCAGCTTCTGAAATAATTATTTGGATACCTTTATGCGAATTAACCCAACTCATCGTTCCTGAATATTTTCTTACTCTAGCAAGAGGTTAATTTTTAACTTCAGCAGCGGAGCGACATCCGGCCCCTCAAAACCGATGGTTTTAAACTGAATTTTCCCTTTGCGATCGATAACGAATAGTGCCGGAATGACATTAAAAGCCAGTTTGGATCCAATCTTTGGATCATTGGTATAATAAATGGGAAAAGTATAGGGCATTCGTTTTTGCCATTGTTGCGCATCTTTTAACGAGTTATTTGAACCGCTGTTGATGACCATAAAAACAACATCCGGATTATTCTTGTATTGGTCATAGACCTTTTGCAAGTAGGGCATTTCATGCATACAGGGAACGCACCACGTAGCCCAAAAATCCATAATTACCACTTTGTTTTTCCAGATTTCCGGATCTATCAGCTTGCCGTTCATGTCTCTGAGGCTGTCGATTTTGGGAAGAGGTTGGTTCAGCATTTTTTCGCGTAATTGAGGGACCATTTTTTGACGCCAAGCTGTCTTTACAGCCAACAGTACCGTATCGAAGCCCGCTTCCGTATGATGGCGCTGCCTGTAATTGGCTTTAAGCGCTTGAAGCGCCTCGGAATCCGACGGGGAGATGACCAGCATTTTTTTGTAAATGCTCATGGCCCCTTCCGGTTGTTGAAGTTGCTCGAAGGTTTGTGCCAGATGCTGCAATGTCTTGCTGTCATCGGAAGTTTTTTCCGCCCTTTGCGCAAAAGACAGGGCCTTTTGTTTTTCCCCCTTTTTGGCATAAATCAGGCCCTTTAAGGCGAGCAGGTTGCCTTTTACTGCAGTAAGCGTTGCTTGGCGTGCACTGTCGTTTACGTAAGATGGGATATATCCAAATTCAGGGAAGTATCGGATGATGCCGACTGGAAAAGAATCTGAGCGTTTTAGGGCACCATTTGCATAAGCGAGTGCAGTATCAAGGGCGAGGTTATTTACCGTAAGCTTTTCAGCAATTTCTTTTAGCGTGGCCGGCCGATAGGGATTCTTTATCGCTGCTATTTTCCGCGCATGGTACAGGGCTTTTGCTTTTTCCTTGTGGACGGCATAGTAGCTGAATAACATCTCATGAATACCGCTGTAGGACTCCGCGTCCTCAGGATGTTCCGATTCATCCTTCAGGGCTTCCTCCAACATGGCAATCCTTTTGGTGGTATCTGGCTCTCTGGCTGCAAAAACTGTCGTAAACTGCTTCGCAGCACCCGAATGAGGATACTGTTCAAATACTACTTTACGAATGGAGTCAAGACGGTTTTTTTCACCCATAATGAGATAGCCCATCGTAACCTGATTGATGTTGTCTATTTTTCCGGGGGCTTTTTTAAATTGTTGGTTGATGAGCTTATTCGCCTTGGCCAGCAATGCTGTTTTCTCCGTGTCACTCGCCATGCTTATACGGCTCTTTATAAGCCGTAATTCAGCTTCATAATTATTGGGATAATAATTCAGTTCTTTTTTATAAAGGGCCTCCTGTCGCGCATTCAACGAGTCTCCATTTCCCATTTGGGCCGGCAAACTATAAGCCTCGTATAAATAGCCGTTTTTGACCCGTTGATTTCCACTATATGCAGCCAGCGCATAATGACGATCTGGTGCTGGCTGGTCGATAAGGGAATCACTTTTAAAATAAAAGGTGGCATAGGTGAAGTATCTTGGCACGATAAAAGAGAATTGCCATTGGTCTCCTTTCCGTTTCATGTTGACCGTATAGGGCAACTGGTACAAAGTGGAATAGGTGAAAACTATTTGCACCTGTTGAGCATCTGGCGGAATTTTGGCATCTGGCGCATCAGTATGGTAGGTGATGGTTACCCGATCGCCACGTTCAGGATGGGCAGGTACAATTTCTACTGCATTCTGCGATTGAGTCGTACAGGCCATCTGTAAAAACAGAAGAGAAAACAGGGCCAGGTAAACAATGGGATTTCTCATAATCAGTATCCGGGGTTTTGTACAAGGTTATGGTTGGTTTTTATCGCATCTGTCGGGATGGGGTATAGCGCAGCAGTTGGTTTCCAACCAGATTGTTCGCTGCTCATAACCTCGTTGATCCTGCCGGTTCGTCTCAGATTAAACCAACGATCCCCCCATTCGCCGTAGAGTTCTATTCGACGTTCTTGAGCTACCGCCTGCAGCAATTCACTTTTAGTTAATGCTTCAGCCAGGACAGGCAATCCGGCCCGATTCCTTATGACGTCTATATCCGCTTTTCCGCCCTCCAGGTTATTTTGTTGAATGCGCGCTTCTGCCCGGATCAGGTATTGTTCACCCAATCTAAGCATCATCGTGTATTCCGTGAGTTCACTGCCAGTCCTTACTTTGTATTTATAGGGATAGAAAGCAGTGTCTGTACCGTTTGTATACTTGCCTACCCAATCCTCAAAGCGCTGGTCACCTGGTTCGAAGGCATTGATAAGGATTGGCGTAAGGCGATAGTAGGGTACGCTAAAAGGCACTAAATTGCTTCCTAGCCAGGTATTGCGTCCTGGGTTAACAGGTTGTAATTGCCAAATGGCCTCCTGGCTATTTTTTAAGAATACTCCATTGAGGCTGTCGAGTTGGTATTGGGGATTCTCGATCACAGTTGTGGCTTGTTGTTCTGCTTTTTCCCATTGACTGGTATAAAGATAAACCCGGGCTAATAAAGCTGTAGCAACAGCCTTGTCCGGCCGGATACGCTCTGCGTCTCCCGGATAATCTGATTGCATCAGAGACTGGGCACGTAAAAGGTCGTTTTGAATGGTATCATATACCTGTTCAGCAGGTGTTCGCGGCAGAGAAGTATTGCGTTTATAGTCGGTAGTCGTGATGAGAGGGACGTCTCCAAATACATTGACCAGATAAAAATAGCTGAAGGCTCTTATAAAGAGTGCTTCGCCCATCAGCTGGTCTTTTACTGCCGGGCTGACCAATTGAGAAGCCCGTAACCCCTCCAGGCAAGCGTTGGCCTGGTATATGGTGGAGTAGGGTTGTGACCAGAGGTTATCAAGATAGCTGTTGCTGGAGAGGATGGCGTTGTCTCTGAATTGGTTAAATGCATCGAAGTTCGCCGCGTAGGCGTATTCATGAGCGGACATCGCGGTAAACATATTTAGCAATGTGGGGAAGTAATAATTGAATTCGTCCATACTACTGTAAATGCCGGTAACGGCGGCGGTTGCAGTGCCATCATCGGTGAATACTTTTTCGCTGATAAGCTGATCCTTTGGAGGCGCAATGTTGACATAATCTGAGCAAGATGTTCCCAAAAGGAGGAAGAAAATGCTAATGTAATATATGAGCTGTTTCATAACTAAAGTCTTAAATAATCCATTAAAGTGAGAATTGTATACCTGCGGTAAAGGCGCGCAAGGGCGGCAGGTGGTACCCTTGAGTCTCCGGATCGAAGCCGTCGTAGGAAGTAAGCGTGAAAAGGTTTTGAACCAAAACGTATACGCTACAGCTTTTTACCCGCCATTGCCGGACCAATGCAGACAGGTCATAACGCAGGGCGATGTTCTTCAAACGGATATAGGAGGCGTCTCCCCATTCCGCATCTGACAACCGATAATTATTATAATAAGCTTTATAGAGGTCGCTCGAGGACGTTTGCGTGGCTCCTGGTATGGTAGTGTTGTCGCCGGTTTTTTGCCAGCGATCCAGTGCACTCAAATCTTTGTTGTGCATGGTACCGTAAGGGACCGATAGGTATCCATAGTTTAAAAGGGTGCCTTCCTGCTTTACAAATTGCAGGAGAAAATCCAGCTGCCAGTGCTTATATTGGAAGCTGTTGGAAAATCCACCATAAAAAGACGGCATGGTATTGCCCATAATCGCCATATCGTCAGGGTCTGAAATGGTACTGTCTCCATTTAAATCCTGAAATTGCGGGATACCTGTTTTAGGATCCAGTCCGGTAAAATGAAAGCCTTTGACAATATTCAGTGGTTGACCAAGGACATAGTAATCCGCATAAGGCGAATTTTCAAGGTCCGGGTATTTTACTAGTTTATTTCTGGGAATGGTCAGGTTTAAAGACGAAGACCAGGTGAAATCCGCTTTCCTGATATTGGTGGTATTTACTTGGAATTCCCAGCCGTTATTTTGCACCAATGCAGGAAGATTGGCGGTCATGGATGTGAAGCCTGTTTGAGAAGATAGAGTGTATCCGATAAGTTGATTGCCGGAGCGGTTGTAATAATAATCTGCAGTAACCAAAATTCGGTCGTCCAAAAAACCCAGCTCAAGGGCTACATCCAGTTTGCGATTAATTTCCCAGCTGTAGTCAGGATTGAAGACCCGTGTAGGATATAGGCCGCTGATTCCGCCATAAGGGAAGTTGGAAGGCGCCCAACTGTCTAGATATTGATAATCGCCGATCTGATCGTTTCCGGTCAGCCCGTAACTCGCACGAATTTTTCCAAAACTTAGTATTTGTTTCCACTTTTGTGTAAATGGTTCATTGGTAAAGATCCAAGCAGCTCCGATTGCACCAAAGTTACCGAATCGTTTTCCTGGACCGAAGCGGGAGGAACCATCTCTGCGAAAGGTTCCATTGATATAATACTTTTGCCGCCAGTTGTAGTTAATGCGGCCAAATACAGATTGATAGTTGTAAACGGCATAATTGTAGTTACGGACTGTAAGGTCTCCTGCTGCTTTAATGTTATCTAAAAGTGCATCACTGGAGTAATTCGTTCCATACAAATATCGACCTTCCGACAGGTTATGTTGCCAAGTAGCCCCTAACAGCAGCTGTAGGGAACCCTTCCCTAATTTCCTGGTATAGGTGGCCTGGGGTTCTATAATATAGGATTCAATGCTGTTGTCACCAAAATAGCTCTGGCTGGGTACATTGCTTTCAGGATTAAACGCCATCTGAGGATAAGTCTGTAGTTGATCCATGGACGTATTGGTATACCCCAAGCTAGCTTTAAGATTCAAACCCGGTAAGAGCGTATAACGAAACACTGCATTGCCAATCAAAGTATTTGTTTTGGCGGTATAATTTCGTTTAAGGTATGCCAACGGGTTTTGCATGTTCCCGTACCAATAATATTTACCCGTTGAATCGTAAATGGGATAATTCGGAGGCAGATCATAATAAGTCGTCAGATCTGTGGGTATCGAATTGTCCTTGGTCTTGGAATAGTTCACCGATGCGTTCATATCGAATCGACCATCTTCAGAACGGTGGTTGAGATTGAGGTGTACGGATCCTCGTTCAAAACTCATATTACCCAGTAAAATATTGTCTTCTTTATGATAGGTGCCGCTGATTAAAAAACGCGTCAGCGTATTTCCCCCACTGACTGAAGCCTGCATTTCAGTTACCTGTGCTGTATTGCCGATTAACAGATCCTGCCAGTTGGTGCTGCTTGTAGTGTCCCATTGGAAGATATCCGGAGCGTTATCAGACGTGGGAGTGATCCCATCATTTTTAAAGGCATCCCGACGCATTTGAAGGTATTGCCGGGTATTGAGCATGTCAACGAGGTGACTGGCTTGTTTTATGCCTGTTTTTAAATTGAAATTAACAACAGTCTGGCCCGCTTTCCCTTTTTTCGTGGTGATGAGCACAACGCCATTGGCTCCGCGCGAGCCATAGATGGCTGTCGCATCAGCGTCTTTGAGCACATCTATTCTTTCAATATCTGCCGGGTTAATACTGGCCAATGGACTTTGTTGACCATTGGCTCCACTAAACTGGTTCATGGGTTCGGAGATATAAGGAACGCCATCGACAATATAAAGGGGTTCATTGCCTGACATGATGGAGTTTTGCCCTCTTAGCCGGACGGAATAGTTGGATCCCGGCATGCCGTTGGAGGCAGAAATAAATAGGCCCGGTATCCGTCCTTGCATGGCAGCCAGAACATTGGTAACCGGTTGATCAGCAATGGTTTTACTGTCAATGCTGGATACCGATCCAGTATTGGCCCGTTGGGTAGTTGTACCATAACCAATAATAACCACTTCATTGAGTTTACTAGGCGCGGACTCTTGCAGAGTAATCCTAAGAAAGGCAGCACTTGAAACAGGTATTTCTTTGGTTTCATAGCCCAGGGAGGAAACTACAAGTACAGCGGCAGAAGGGATATTTTTTAATGTAAATTCTCCTGCGTCATTGGTGTTGGCCCCATGGGTGCTTCCCTTGATGCGAATACTAGCGCCGGGCAGTCCGCTTCCGTCAGCGTCCACTACTTGCCCATGGAGCGAGAGGATAGAATCTGCAGGCTTCAAAGGCAGTTGCTTGTTTGTTGTCGATGTCTCGAAAATAATGATATTATTGTTTAGTTGTCGATAGGACAACGAAGTATGTTCCAGCAGCAGATCCAGTGTTTTTTGTACCGTCCGGTTTCCCTGCGGAAGATTTATGTGGGTGTATGGTGCCACATCGGTGGTGCGGTAGGCAAAAAACAGGTCTGTCTGGTTTTCAATCTTTTTGAATACCGATCGGAGCGTTTCATTTTTGGCTTCAATGGAAATCCGAGTTTGCCGGATGTTTTGGCTTTCTGCCGGTGTGGCCGTTAATAACTGCATGCTGCAGAGCAAAAGGCCGTTTAAAAGAAGTCCGACTTTAGTCATAAACCGTAAAGTTGTATTGGAAAAGGCCACACTTCTTGAGCCTGCCGTCCCGTTTGTAAAAAATTGCATAAATTGTGGTGTTTTTAATAGTTCTCACAAATTGTTAAAACATCGGCCATCCGGTTGCGACCCGGGTGGCTTTCTTTTCGTAGGTTTTATCACTGTATTACATAATTGATTATCTTATTTTTTCTTTTGTTGAATTATGGGGTTGGTTCGGGACGAATGATCACACGGTCGTTCGGTTGCAAAGTATAGGAGGCTCGCACAACGCCGCATATTACGGTCAATACTTGCTCCAAGGTTTCATTATTCAAAAAAGTAGCGCTGATCCGGTACTGCTTTAGTGAATCTTCCGTGAGCAAAATTTCTACGTGATATTTGTTTTCGATTAAAAGAAGGGCTTCCTCGAATTTTATGTTGTCAATGATCAGGTATCTGTCTTTCCAGGTGACCGCTTTAGCTGCATTCACTAATTCCCGGTGCATCTCCTGGCTCTTTTTTTCAACGGCAATTTGTTGATTGGCCGTAGCTATATAGGATTGGCCGGCACCGGTCACTTTGACTTTTCCCCGTGTAACAGTCACCGTAACAGCTGGTTGATGAGGATAGGACTTTATATTGAAAGCAGTGCCTAAAACGGTCACTCTAACCTTCCCGGTCTGGACAACGAAGGGTTTGCCTCCCCCGGGGTGTATGTCAAAATATCCCTCTCCAATCAGGGTTACAGTACGAGTATCGCCTTTAAAAGTATCTGGATAATTTAGCTGACTGTTTTTGTTGAGCAGTACAGTACTGCTATCAGGCAAACGAACGAATTGCCGGCCGTGCTTTTCAATGAGGCCAGGTGTAGTGCTTACTGCTATGGGCTTTTGGTCGGAGCCGGATGGTGGACTCCAGTACAGCAACCAAACAGCTGTAATTAGAGCCAATACCAATGCTGCGATGCTGCCCCATTTAAATAAGGAATATCGGGTAGCCGCCAGTAAGAGCTTAGTATTTTCTTGTTCCGAACGTAAAATTCTATGTTGTAAACGCTTTGCGTTCCGGGCAGATAGGGTTGTCTGGGGAGCACTATGTTGAAGGGTCTGACTTATATCTCTTTTTAATTCCTCGTCATATCGCCCACTTTTGATCAAGGCCATCAGTTCTGATTCCTCTTCATCAGAGATCGTACCGGCAAGGTACTGTTTCAATAAAAAATGGAAGCGATCCATGGTTCTTTTTTACTGGTGTTGGCGTAAAGCGATGGTATTGCATGACATTATCTATCCTTTACAGTATTAAAGACGATTGAGAAGGGGGGAGGGAGTACTGCACGCATGAATTTTTTAAAAGAGCACGAGCGATGTGAAAATCAATGGAAGTAGCAGGTTTTTCATGTTATGTTGCAAATACCGGCGAACGGACTTAAGCGCGCGAGCGATGTGTTTCTTTACTGTAAGGCGGGATATGCCTAATTTTTGGGCAATGGCATCGTGACTCCATCCTTTCTCCTTGGCTAGTAAAAAAAGTTTTTTTTGACGGGGTGGAAGTTGTTCAATAGCCTCCTGCAGCAACTGGTCATATTGCCACTGTATAATGCCTTTATCGGTATCAGAAACGAAGGAAGGCCTGTCATGCAAATGGCGCAGAAAAGCCTGTTCATGGGCTTTTTTCTTCATCCGGTCAAAAATAATGTTGCGGGTTACTATGAAAATATAAGAACCGAAATTATCGATATCGGGAAGCGTGGTTCTTTTTAACCATATTTTCAGAAAAACGTCCTGTACGACCTCTTCAGCTCCCTCAGGTGATTTAAGATAATAAAGTGCTGTGCTGTATAATTTATCGCTGTAGTGGTCAAATATCTTGGTAAAAGCGTCTTCGCCTCCCAGCGCAAGGAAGTGGATTAGCTGACGCTCATTGTGTAATTCCGGCAATGCCATAGGCTACGTCTATAATTACAAAAATAATACATTTGGATTTATAATGCTCTGAGGTTAAAAGAAATTTGTGGTTGTAGCAACAGTGCGATGTTTCTTCTTTTTAACTGTTTCGTATGCCAGAAGTTATTGCCCGAGGAATTATTACGTCGATATACCGCATGACCACCTTCTTGGTTCGGTGATAACACCGGAGCCTTTTTCTGCGAATTATTTGGAAAATTGATCATTAATTAGCTATTTTATAAGCAAACCCTTCGCGACCAGACTTTGCCGTTATATTGGGCTTCAGAAGAATTCGGCGATGCTCGCTAAATTTCTCTCTCCGTGAATAAGACATTAAGGTATTCGTGATTTCTTACTTTTATAGAAACGGACGAATCGGTTGAGTTCGTTCGACATTTAGGTAATGCTTTTACGGTATTGATATCCTTATTGTGGATGGTATTATGGCATCTAATCCCCGACTTGAATAAAAAGCTACTTGAATGCCTTAATGCTATTCAGGAGTAGAATATATTACCAAGCCAATGATTCACAACGCAAATGTTCGCCAGGCTGGTTGAGATGAGAATGAAAATTTAAACGGTTTCTCTTGGTGTTGCATAATGATCACAGTGCGATATATTGATTAAATTAATTATACAGGTCAACCCATATACTGTTCAACCCGCTTTATAAGCTCTGGCATATAATCAATCAATCTTTGCCGCCTACTTTTATTTTTATTAATCTTGCTGCCGTGTTTCCGGGCTTGACGTTGCGAGAACTTGAATTGATAGACTTCTTGATGTTCGTCAGAATCAAACCCAAAGAACATTACAGTCGAATGCATAATTGTTGTATGAACTATCCCGTAATTATCTCCCTGTTCCAGACGCTTTGTTAGCGTATCAAACACCCTTATTGTTTCGTCTTTTTCTGCTTTAGTTGGTATCATATTTAACCCTGTTTCCCTAATACCCTCATCTAAAAGGGCTTTTTGTGTCTCTGTGAACTGGTGATACATATACCTTATAGCAGTATTTCCTGTAAGAGCAAAAAATCGGGCCATGTCAAAGTACTGATCGTCCTCACTTGTGGACTTGAGGTATTCTTTCTTATTTGTAATGCCTAATTCATTAAGCTCAAAATCGTTTGGATGAAAATCAAATAAATTGGACATAGTACAGTATTTTTAAAATAAAAATATATTTAAATATAACAACTTTTTTAATCCTACTCGGAGAGGGGATGAGGTAGAATTAACCATTAGACAATATGTTCATTTATCCAAACTTTTGGATAACATTGTGGAAAGATCGCTGAGACCCACAACTATAGGAAGAAAGAACTTTTTATTCAGCAGCAGTCGTAAAGCAGCCAGGAACACGGCAATAATTTATTCCCTCTGGGCACATGCAAACTGAGTGATCTAAATCCTCATGCATGGCTGAAGGACGTGATAGAAAGAATACCTACGCATCGGCAGATAAAATGGAGGAATTACTCCCGCAGATCTGGTGTAAACAAAGGTCCGACAAAAAACCGGAATAAAAAAGGAGTATTTGCTAGACTGTTTACGTTACGTTTGCGCTTTCTTTGCATCTTAGTTAGAGTTTTAGTTAGCGTTAAAACTATTGATGCTGAAAGCAAGGAAGAAGAAAATGTTTGAAGCTAAGAACTGGTAAGGCTTTTAGCCTTGTGGGAGTTGGGGGATTCGAACCCGCGACCCTCTGCTTGTAAGGCAGATGCTCTAAACCAACTGAGCTAAACTCCCGAACTATTTCCCAATAATCACTGGCTTTTAACGGCCTCTTTTTCATTAGGGATTGCAAAGATAGGCGTACGATTTTAATTTGCAAAAAAAAATTGGGAATAATTCCTAGTGGCTTTGAAAATACTATGTTTCATAGGGATTATACGGACTGGTAACCTGAATTTTGGACAATTGTAGCACAAACTCGGCCCTTTTTTCTAGCCGTCAACGTCATTCGAGGAAAAGAGCGCACTCATATTTTTGATGTGCCTTTGGATTTGGACGAGCTTATCTAACTAATCAAAAATTGTGACTATTCGGCCAACTCCCAATCAATAATTTGGTTAATTTGTTCCTGCAGATAAGGAGCAGAGACCCGGATATAGTTGTCGGTATATCCTTCCATCCGCCCCCCCTTATTATGGCATTCAAACAAAACGGGACGTTTTTGACCATAGTGCAGCTCTGTGAAGTAACGCATTTTTTGGTACGACAAGTTACGTAATTTTTTGTTCCGCACATGACGCACTTGCTTGGGGACTACAGGTCTGATTTCCAAGGCATGGGTATTCTCCCGTTCCGAATAGGTAAAGACATGAAGGTAAGAAATGTCCAAGGCATGCAGAAAGTCCATTGTTTCTTTAAAGTCCGCTTCTGATTCGGACGGAAATCCGGTAATGACATCCACGCCGATACAGCAATGTGGCATCAGCTTTTTGATCAGCGCTACCCGCTCTGCATACAACTCTCGTTTATAACGGCGGCGCATCAATCCTAAAATGCGATTGGAACCACTCTGTAACGGAATATGAAAATGGGGCATAAAGTGCTTAGATTCCGCCACAAATTCAATGATATCATTAGTCAGCAGGTTGGGCTCTATGGAGGAAATCCGGTAACGCTCAATGCCCCCTTCTCCTTCTAGTGCCTTGATCAGATCAAAAAAATTCTCCCTATGCTGTCGTCCGCCCTGATCACCCTTGCCAAAATCTCCGAGATTCACCCCGGTAAGTACTATTTCTTTTACCCCGTCTTTACTGAGCGCTTTCACATTTTCCAAAACGCCTTCGATTGTATTACTGCGGCTATTTCCTCTAGCCATTGGAATAGTGCAGAACGCGCAGTTGTAATCGCATCCATCCTGTACTTTCAGGAAGGTACGTGTCCGGTCATTTAAGGAATAAGCAGCATGGAAGCCATTGACAGATTCGATATCACAGGAGCATATTTTATTGGCATCCCCGCTGGAGAGTGCCTGAACATGGGATACGATATTGAATTTCTCTTGCGCACCCAAAACCAGATCTACTCCTTCGATAGCAGCTATCTCATGCGGCTTTAACTGGGCGTAGCAACCTGTAACTACAATAGAACTGTTCGGGGCTTTTCGACGAATACGTCGAATGATCTGCCGACATTCTTTATTGGCATTTTCAGTAACCGAGCAGGTATTCAAGACGTATACGTCGGCCACCTCTGCAAATTCTTTTTTAGCGTACCCATCCCGCTCCATTAACCTGCTTAAAGCCGAGGTCTCCGAAAAATTCAGCTTACAACCAAGTGTATGAAAAGCTACTGTTTTACTTTCTGCTATCATGTTGCAAAGATAATGTTTTTTAGCTGCTGGCGGATTTTACAGAAACCTTCTTCTGCCGTCTTTTTGCACCTTCGCTCCTCATCTTCTTTCTAGCGGTCTAAACAAGCTTCAACTCCATTACAAAGTCATTCATAAAATAGCCTTGACCAATGGCGTTATCCTCTTCTTTTATGATCCCAAATCCGGCTCTTTTGTAAAAATCTACTGCCTTGTTGTAACGATTTACATTGAGCCGTATCGCTTGTCGATTGTTATTTTTTGCGCTGTTGATTACTTCTTGCAAAAGTGTTTTACCGCGGCCGGTTCCCTGAACCTGTGGAAGCAGGTATATTTTATGTAGTTTGGTAAATTTATCCTGATGTTCAAAAGAACAAAAACCGGTATATCTGCCTTTCTCCTTCATTACGAGGAACTGATGTCCTTTTTGCATTTGCTGTCTTAAGGATTCCGGAGCGTACATCCACCCCAACATATAGGCTATCTGTTCCTTCGAAAGGATATCCGCAAATGCCAGGGGCCATATTCGATGGGCTAGGGCATGAATGGCTCTTATGTGAGCGGTTGAAGCTTGGATGATCCGGGTCATTTTACAGTATTCCTATTTTCAAAGGGTAAAATTACAAATATGGCGATTTTAATTTTAGGAATTTCATAAGATCGGCCGGTATCAACTAACGATTTTCATACGAAAGGCATACCTTCGCATGGCCCGTTATGTTAAAGGCCGGGCTAATCATCCGAACATTAAAATCCCAAATTCCCAGAATGGTATGAACCTGATTCCTGTTACTACTGCCACGGAAATAAAAAAATTTCTTGAGGTACCAGCCTTTATAAACGGAGGGAATCCGGAATGGATCCGCCCGTTGGATAAAGATATAGAAGAGGTTTTTGATCCTAAAAAAAACAAGCTTTTTCGAAGAAAAGAAAATGAATGTATGCGTTGGCTCTTAAAGAGTCATACAGGTCAGATTATTGGCAGGGTGGCCACTTTTATCAACAAGAAATATAAGAATGTGGGAGATGAGCAGAAAGTAGGCGGAATCGGATTCTTCGAGTGTATTGACGACCAGGACGCGGCAAACTTTATTTTTGATTTTTGTAAAACGTGGCTGCAGGCACGGGGAGTGGAAGCGATGGACGGTCCTATCAATTTTGGGGAACGTGATAGGTGGTGGGGGCTTTTGGTCGATGGATTTTATGAACCGTTATACTGTATGAATTACAATCCGCCCTATTATCAAAAACTTTTTGAAAACTATGGGTTCCGGCCATTCTTTCATCAAATTTGCTATGCCCTGACGGTTAGCAATCCGGTAATGAAAAAATTGTACGACCGACATGCAAAACTGGCTGCAAATCCAGACTTCCATTCCGAACATCTTCGCAAAAGCGAACTGGCAAAGTATGCTGAAGATTTTTGTACGGTATATAATAAAGCTTGGGCGGGCCACGGTGGTAACAAATCTCTGGAATTACGACAGGCAAAGAAGATCTTTCAGTCTATGAAGCCTGTCATTGATGAAAAGATCGTATGGTTCATTTACCATAAGAATGAGCCAATAGGCTGCTGGCTTAATCTGCCGGATTTAAATCAATGGTTTAAACATCTGAATGGAAAATTTGGGCTGTTACAAAAATTAAAATTTCTATGGATTA
>CAYXRN010000089.1:0-13532 GCA_964467635.1 uncultured Chitinophagaceae bacterium
CGCTATATGCACGAAGGAGAAATTTTATTCTTTTCATTTCCAGCACAACGAGACCCGTCATCTCTTATTTACAGGAGAACATACAAAATTTTTACTATTTCCTTTTCCTGATATCCTTGGTAAATATTTTGCAGTTGTCAAATCTTTTGAAGTACCTGCTTTATTTTGGCCCTCAGAATGGAGCTGTATCCAATAAATGTCGAAAAAATTACCCGGCTTGTGTTTTCATCATTGCTGGTAAGAAGATCAACCAATCGGTTTTTTATTTTTTGTCGTCTCTTTCCTTTTTATTAGAAAAGCATGTTCCAGGTCACCTAGGACATGACTGTGCTCGTGGGCCAAGGTCAGTACCCTTTGAAGATCTTTTTCTGACGCTTCGCTTTCTATATGAGCGGTATAAGCGATGTTCCTCCACCTGGCCGGCACATGATCTATACCGAAAAGCATGCGCATATCTGCTTCATAAGATACTTCTATGTCAATACTTTTAATGGGAATGTCCAACTTTGCTGCCCACATTTTAGCCATGATGGCGAGACAGCTGCCCAGGGCACCGGCTACGTAAATGCCGGGAGAAGGGGCGGTTTGATCCCCGCCCACCTTTACCGGCATATCGGAAGTAAACTTCCAACAGCCGCTTTCCACCTGGCAACATAAACCTTCCTTTAAACTGGCTTTTACCGTTCCAGTCTTGACTGCTAGAGCCGGTCGTCTTAGCAGTATCTGTTCGTTGCGTTCAAAGGCCGCTTTGATTTGTCTTGGACTGTTCATAACTAATCATATTTATGAAAGCTGTTTTTCAAAAATATACCCTTCAGCAGTAGTAGGGTCAATGATGGCCCTCACCTCACGGATGTTGCTGATCGGGAATTCCCCTTTTTGGGCATGGTCGCGAATCAGGGTTTCATCGGCCGATACATACACACAGTATAGCTTGTCGTCCATGACATAACTGCTTTGCCATTGGATTTGCGGGCCAATATGCTCCAGCACTTTCTTAGATTTTAAAGAAATAGCCTGCAGGTCACGGGAACTCATGTTTTGTATCCCCGGGATGTCGCGTTCAATTAAATATTTAGGCATCATAACCTCCTTTGTTTTTAAGTGTAAAATAAAAGAACTGATCAGTACAAATATCGCTATGTTATGGGTCATCTTCCAAGAGAAAACAGGTCAAATATTTGTCAATTCAGCACAATTATTTTATCTTTTACTTTCATTGATCGCTTTGGATCCTTTTACGATCACAAATTCGGCCGGGATGTCGTAACCTTTGCCATTTTTAAAATCCTGCAAAGAAGCCAGATACTCCTTCTTGGCTCCGTCCCGGGTTTTGATGTCAAAATGTTTCCAGGCCAGTGCTACCGGCCCGCCGATGAACATGGCATCACATGCCTCTTCCTCGTCATCATAATGAATGAAGGTGGAAAGCCGTTTTTCTTCCGTATCAGAAAATCCGGCGGTATCGAATCCGTAGAGTAAAGTATGTCCGGTGCCCTGCTGAAAGAACACCGGGCATACTTCCGTTGTCACGCGTTGATCCACTATGGGAAATATTTCTGCCCAGCCACAGTTGGCTCTCGCTCCCCATACAAGGATGGTGGCTCTTCCACCGGGTTTTAGTACACGATATGCTTCCCGGATGGCTTGCAGAGGGTTGGAGAGGTACATCAGGCCGAGGGAACAGATGACTACGTCAAACTGCTCTTTTTGAAGGTTTAGTTTTTCCGCTTCCATCTGATGAAAACTAATATTGTAAAACTTAAGTCCCCGGGCTGTGTCTCTCCCAATTTCCAGCATGGTTTCCGAGAGGTCCGTAGCCGTCACTTTGCCTGTTGAACCTACTGCCTTTGCCAATGGAAAGGTAACAAGACCACTCCCGCAGGCCACATCCAAGACCCATTCGCCGCTCCGTACAGCGGCAACAGATAACAACAGTTCCTGTGCTGGTTTCAGCTGCTGTTCCCATAAAGTGTCATAATAGGGAGCGGCCCGGTTCCAACCGGAATGTTGTATCCTTAATTGCAATGCAGCATCCATGAGCGGTACTTGTTTTAAATGTTTAATCGTTTTCTTCCCCTATCAATATAAATTCCATTAATGCTCCAGCCCGCTGCTTTTGTACAGAATATTTTTCATATGCTTTTGAACCTCATTCGAAGTTTCCGTGGGGGCCATTTGTTTGGTATTAACAATTTACCGGTATGTACTTACATCAATACTTATTTAAAGCAGCTGCTATTTACCGTTAAAGAAAAACATCTTAATGGCTACTATCATGATCAGTACGGCAAATACTTTCCGTACCATCAGGTTGGATACATTTACAGATAATTTCCCACCCAGGTAATTTCCAAGCACAAACCCGAGAATGATAATCAGTGCCACTTTCAAATCTACAAATCCTTCTTTGTAGTATTGCCAGGTGGCCAGAAAGCCGATGGGCGGCAGCATGAGTGCCAGCGTGGTACCCTGCGCCTGATGTTGGCTGAAGCCGAAGAAATAAACGAGGGCAGGTACCAATATGATCCCTCCTCCTACCCCTGCTAATCCGCTTATATAACCGGCACAAAGACCTACAACCAATAAGCCTAGTATAGAAACCGTAGTTGATTGTACCATTAAGTTCATCATGGCCTGTTTTAAGTTTTATAAAGCGAAACGTCCGTTTTAATAATGGCCGCTATTTGCTCATCATGCTATACGGCCCATATTTATGTCGTTGTTCAGAAAAGGTGTCTGCATAAGGGCCAAAAGGATAATCCACCGGTTTGTCAGACAATCGTAAATAGTCATTGTTATGCCCTTTGTATGCCGGATGAGGTTGAGAATTCACAAATGCGGCTACATCCCAGGCCTGTTCATCGGTCAAAACCGGAAAGTGATAGGTGGTGCCAAAGGGCATATTGTTTTTTACAAAGCTTGCGAATTTTGATATTCGGTAAAGTCCCGCGCCCATATTATAGCTGTGCGATCCCCAGAGGGGCGGATAAAGATAGCTTGATGAATCAGCGCTAAGTTTTCCTTGCCCATTTTCTCCATGGCAGGCCTCACAAATGGTCGTAAAAACCAGTTGTCCCTTTTGTGGATCCGCGGCCCTGTCGAGGTAAGGCAGTCTCTCCGTACTTGTACCGAATAACTTGGTTTCGCTATCGACATCCTTGCCCAGCCAGTTAAAGTAAGCCATCAGTGCTTTTACTTCTCTGCTGTTGCTATCCAGGGGTGCTCCATTCATGCTTCTTTTCATGCAGGAGTTGATTCGCATGGGGATGGTCACGATGGTATCATTCCGTGCCCTGTATTTAGGATAAGAAGAGGCTACCATTGAGAAGTTATTGGCAAAAGGCTGGGTGCCCGCCCTTAAGTGACAGTTTTGACAATTTAAGCCATTGGCTTCCTGTGATATTTTCCCTTTAGGCCCGAAATAAAGCGCCGTATTGACGATTAAATCTCTTCCATACCGGATTAAATTCCCTTGTGGTGTCGCAGGAATGCTGGCCGTATCGGGCGGTACCCATTGTACTAAGGCATTAGAACGATCAGACAATATTTCTTTTGAGACACCGGCAGATGAACTTTCATCTGCCGATTGCCAGCAAGCCGCCGTCAACGCCAGGCTGATGGTTACTAGGGTAGCTGATATCGATTTCATCCTTTAATACATTGTACGGTACTGAAATTTAGCGAGTAAATGCGGGAGACGTAGTCAACTTTAGCTTTTGCAGCGGCCACATAATTTAACAGGAGGCGCCAAGCCAAACTGATGCAAATCCTTTGGTCACCTACCGAAGCAATAGGAACACCCATGTTCCTGGGCCCTATTGACAGCCCATACGCCTGATGGAACGGGCTGGATGCCCGGCAAAACGCCATTCACCCAGTCATTCTTTACCTCTTCATGTTTTTTATTCATTTGCATGGCAATCATGGCACTGCCCATGTTTAAAGCTACCTTGCATACACAAAACAACACGCCATCATCCATGAGCTGATTAATTCCCAGCTTTGCCTCTCCTCCGTCCGGCAACTTAAAAACTTCCGGGTTTGGCTGCCAAAAAGGATTTCGTTCCAATGGTGCCTTGGTCATTGGGTCCGTCAGCTTGTAATGTTCCCCTAACTTGTATTTTTTCCATTGATCATCATTTAACGCATAGATGATTGCATGGTGTCGCAAGACAACGACCACCCCACAGTCGTTTGCAGCAGTGCCCGTTGCCTGGTTGGTCATTAGATAAACCCTTGGCCACGCAAATGGAAGTATGGGCGCGTTAATAGGCTCCGACTCATCGAATACCATTCGGTGGGTCCCTTTGATCTGGTTAAACCACTCGTCGGGATTACCCGGTTTGGCGGTAGGCCGATGAGTTTTTTTTGCAGCTTCCAGTGGCCTAGTCAGCATGGAAAAGCCGATTGCAGCTGCTCCGGTGGATACCGTTCCAAGGAATCCCCTACGGTTCAGTTTGTCTGGTTGTTTGTTCATGATTTAAATATTTAACGGTTGTATTGTAAGTGGTTATATGACGTATTATATCCGACAACGTGTTTCACAGCCAACTGCCACTGTCGGCCGGTCTTGGTGTACTTGGGGCAGACAGGCCTATTGTGCGATCTTAATATATCCCCACCCTTGTTGTTGCTTACTAATAATTTCATAAATGCCATCCGGTACGACTCCTACGCCTTTGATCAGGTCGGATGGCTTCACCTGATTGCGTTGCATAGATTGATGGCAGGCATTAAAAGCAACCCCTTTCCGAGCGGTAAGCTTTTTAATGTCATCCACAAAGGATGATTTGTCTTTTTGGATGAGATTAAGGGCTTCCCCGTAAACCACCACTTCCAATTGTGCATTGGGGTAAGCCGCTTTTATGGATTTAACATCACGGACCACCTGAGCCTGATTGGACGGGTCGGCACTCGTAATATCAAATACTACTTTATAATCAGAAACTTGCCCATAAGTAAGCGTACTGAATAGCAGGGCTGCGACCGTTAGGATTAAAGTATATGTTTTCATGGTAATAAGTGTTGCGTGAAAGAATAAACGCGTCTATGCAAAGTCATTAAAAATAGATTCAACCGCCAAGTGAAAGCAGTTCAATAATTTGTCAGTTTGGTTCATCTGGATAGTATCCCTCTTTGACATAAGCTCCGAAAAACTTGCTTCATCATTTATCACAAAAGAAGGTTACCAAAATAAACCCACCAAAATTTAAGGGTATACAAAACGTTTACGAAAGAAATTATTTTTAAAAAAAGGTATTCTCTGTCAGTAAGCTGAGGTAACAACCGGTTAACAGTCGTTTGTAAGCGGCTCATTTTCAAAGATTTAATTTTCGCACCTATCCCGGATAGTGGCCTTCTGTTTGCTGTTATTCCACTAGACCACCGGAAGCTTCTTTTTCAATATTGATCAAAAAAGATGTAAGGTCATGTTCGGATGAAAGATGTAGCTTTTTCCTAAGACGATAGCGGGCCATTTTTACACTGCCAGGAGAAATGCCTAAAAGCGTAGTCATTTCTTTGGTGGAAAGATTGAGCTTTAATAATGCGCATAACCTTAATTCCTTAGAACTTAACTCGGGGAAACGGTTGTTTAATACTTTGAAAAATTGATCATGCACCTGCTCAAAATATAAACGAAATTCATCCCAGTCTTTATCAAGATTCAGGTTGTGACTAATGGTGTGTTGCAGGCTGGTCAAATGCTTTAATAAAGATCCATCGGCTTCTCTGCGCATTGCCCTTACTTTTTGTTTTAACTCTTCCATGGTTTGATTCTTTTGAACAACGTTAAGCGCATAAGTGGTCAATTCTTTATTTTTCGTGCTTATTTCCTGCTCCAGTCTTGCTTCGTGCATTCGTAAGTTCTTTAACTGTTCAGTTGCCAAGGCTTGCCGGGAGGCGAAGAGTGCTTCATTCTTGCGACGTTTGATCCGCTCCTGGTTAAAAATTAAAAGGCCAATGACGACCAGGAGGAGGATCCCTCCGAACAGAATAAGCCGGAGTGTTTTTTCCTTTCCTGTCTTACTCTGCAATAGTGCAATCCGTTTTTCTTTCTTTTCTGTTTGGTAGAGGGTGTTCAACTTCAACAGCTGTTTCGTTTTATCCCGGCTTAACAAGGTGTCCATAACGGCCTGATAGGCTTGTTGGTAGTGCAAGGCTTTTTTATATTTTTCTGTTTCCTCATTAATTTTAACCAGCAATTTCAGTGCAGTTACAGCCTGTTCGGGATAGTTGCCCTTGTTGGCCGCCTCCAGCCCCTTAAGCGCATGCTGACCAGCCATATGATGTTTTTTCATTTCCAGGTAATTCCCGGCTATGGCATTTTCTATCATGGCTACGCTTTGCAGGAATCCCATGTTGGCATTAATCGTCTTCGCCTGTAAATAATACCTATTGGATAGCTTTAAGGAATCCATGTTTTTATAAATGTGTGCCCTGTTTTTATAGTTCAACCCTAATAAGATGTTATTGCCGGTTTGTTTTGCTATTTCGAATGATTTTTTGTTATAAAATAGCGCCTGCTTATAATTTTGATTGTCTTCATAAAGCGACCCCAGGTTGGTAAGCGTCATGCTGATTGCATGACCTTTGTACTTGCCGGGAATTTTTTTTGCATATTGAAAAGCTTTGTTCAGGTAATATAACGCACTTTGCGGTTTTTTTCTTTCCTGATAGAAATCACCGATGACTGTTGCAATCATTGTCATTTTGCTGTAATTCTTTTTAGCGAGCTGTTGAAGCAGCTGGAGGGATTGGAGGTAATATTTCTCTGCCGCGCTGTCTGCGCTTTGTGCTTCATTGATTACACCAATATCTTTCATAACCATGGCACGCTTTTCTGTATCGGCAAGCTGTTCATAGCGTTTTAATGACCTGAAGTAATAGTCCGTAGCCTGTGTATAACCGCCTAGAAATTTAAAGGTATTTCCGATATTGTGAAGGGTCGCCGCCTGTCCGGAAAGATTATGCGCTTTTTTATATATATCAAGCAAGGCTCTGTTGGTCTGCAGCGCCCGTTGTTTATCGTTAATGAAGTAATAGCCGCGCGAAAGCAGTGCGAGTGCCGAAGTAATCCCCCTGGTATAATGCAATGTTCTTGCTGCCTTTAAAGCACGCTTGCTGTATGCAATGCTTTTAGGAGGGTCATTGCTTAAATATTTTTGTGAAACAGATAAAAGACTATCTACAGCTGTGGTATCATTAATAATATGTTTTTCTTGTTCAAAGTCATTCTGTACAACCTGAACGCAGGAGGGCAGGGAAATGACAATCAGCCAGGAAATCAGGATAGAAAAACAGGTAACCATGCAAAAAATTTAGAGGTTACATTATTAATTATAAAGATACAAAAAAAAGTGCATGTTTTATAGGAAGCAACGGACGCTAACGATAAAATATTATTTAAATATATTAAACTACAGTATGCAATAGCTTTCCTGCGCTGGTTGGGCAGGAGTCTTAGCCTGACAACCCGGAGGTATTATTGTGCTGCTGTCACTAGGAAGAAGAGCGCTAAAAAATGTCGATCTTCTGGCTTATTGTTTCGGTAAATCACCGGCAGTTTTCTGCTGAGTGCCCCTGTTTCGGAGTGCATAAGTTTACAAAAATATGGTGGGCCGTTTAGATCAACCGATGCGTCTGTTTGATAACCCCCATGATAAAGGTACTTTGTACATGCTCCAGGTTTTCGATACGGCTGAGTCTATTTACATGAAAATCATAATAGCTGTCCATATCTTTTTCCACTACTTTCAGCATAAAGTCGAACTGTCCGGATATGCTGTAGCATTCCGTTACTTCGTCCATTTGTTCAATAGCCTGTATAAATCTGGCCCCCGCCTTTCTGCTGTGTTCTTTTAAAGAAACATAACAGATGACCATCAGCCCCTTTCCGACGTGTGCCGGATCAAGTAAGGCTGCATATTGCCTGATAACCCCGGCCTCCTCCATCCGTCGGATGCGCTCGTGTACCGGTGTAGGACTAAGATGTGCTGCTGCAGCTATTTCCCGTATTGTCAGTTTGGCATCCTGTTGCAGTAACCGCAGGATAATCAGGTCCTTTTCATCCAGAACACTAGCGGGCATTTTCTCTTTTTGGCGCTCCGTTTTCATGAAATATAAGATAATTGTCCTATAAAGATATTTTTTTTTAGAACAAAACACCAAATACTGTGAGGTTGATAGAAGTTCTTCCCTTAAAATTGTATCTTTGTGCGCTGTTGGGAAATGCCGAGAAGGAAGAAAACGCTTTCAATAAGCAGTTCCCGGCTTTCTTTACAGAAAGGTTTGCTGCGCTACTGGAACAACCTGAATCATTTAAAAATACAAAATTATGTCTGCAACCACACTTCCCAAAATTGATTTTAGCCTTCCTTATAAGGTAAAAGATATTGAATTGGCCAAATGGGGCCGTTTGGAAATAGAACTGGCTGAAGCGGAAATGCCTGGCCTGATGTCTCTGAGAGAGGAATTTGGCGACAGCAAGCCGCTGAAAGGGGCTCGTATTGCCGGCTGTCTGCATATGACTATTCAAACTGCCGTTTTGATTGAAACGCTTACTGCATTGGGTGCCGAGGTGCGCTGGAGTTCCTGTAACATTTTTTCGACGCAGGATCATGCCGCTGCCGCCATAGCCGCCACGGGTGTTCCTGTTTTTGCTTGGAAGGGAGAAACCGCTGAAGAGTTTGACTGGTGTATAGAACAGACCTTATTCTTTGGCAGTGAAGACCGCCCCTTAAATATGATTCTTGATGATGGCGGCGACCTGACCAATATGGTTTTAGACAAATACCGCGAACTGGTAAAAAACGTGAAGGGGCTAAGTGAAGAAACCACTACCGGAGTTCACCGGCTGTATGAAAGGATGCGGAAAGGTACGTTACCCATGCCGGCGATCAACATTAATGATTCTGTCACCAAATCCAAATTTGATAACAAATACGGTTGCCGGGAAAGTCTGGTAGATGCCATTCGCCGCGCTACCGATGTGATGTTGGCTGGTAAGGTAGCTGTGGTAGGTGGCTATGGGGATGTGGGTAAAGGTTCGGCTCAATCGTTGCGTGGAGCAGGCGCGCGGGTGATCGTTACAGAAATTGACCCCATTTGCGCGCTACAGGCAGCGATGGAGGGTTTTGAAGTAAAGAAAATGGAAGATGCCGTAAAAGAAGCAGACATTGTGGTAACTGCTACCGGAGACTGTGATATCCTTACCGAAAAGCATTTCCGCCTGATGAACGACAAAACGATCGTTTGCAACATCGGCCACTTCGACAACGAAATTGACGTGGCCTGGCTGGATGACAACTATGGCGATACCAAAGTAGAGATTAAACCACAGGTAGATAAATACACCATTGAAGGCAAAGACATCATCCTGCTTGCCGAAGGCCGCTTAGTGAATCTTGGTTGTGCTACCGGGCACCCCTCTTTTGTGATGAGTAATTCCTTTACCAATCAGGTACTGGCTCAGATGGAATTGTGGAACCATTCCGACCGGTATGAAAACAAGGTGTACACCCTGCCTAAGCATTTGGATGAAAAGGTAGCCCGCCTTCACTTGAAAAAAATTGGTGTGGAATTGGATGTGCTTTCCGAAAAACAGGCTGAATACCTGGATCTTCCGGTAGAAGGCCCTTATAAACCGGAATATTACCGGTACTAACCGCCAATAGCACACAAATGATATTCTCCGTTTTGAATTTTTAAATGAACCCTGGATACCGCATCCGGGGTTCCTGCTTCTTGACGGAGGCCGAACTCCAGTGAAGACCGCTTTATAAAACAGCGCGTAAAACCCATTCATCGCTTTAGAATGAATGGGATGCAAGCGACTAACCTTGCGAAAGAATATATTGACGTATTGTTTCTGGTGATGCTTCCCCTATTGAGCAAACGAACAAACCATCTGACCGTAATATTTTGCGATACTCATAATACTGACGTAAAGCAGTTCACTTCGAAGGAGTGTGATTGACCTGGTTTGGCCACCCGGTAGAAAGCCTCAGCCGGTCCCCATTTGGCTAAAGAGAGGGGGAGATGCAGGTAACTGCTGGAGAACAAGGCAGCAAATAGTATCTTTGTGTTATGGAACTAACAAAACTTTCCGTCAATATCAACAAAATTGCTACGCTTCGCAACGCCCGTGGCGGTAATTTGCCCGACTTGTTACAAGTGGCACAGGATTGTGAGCGCTTCGGGGCCGATGGCATCACAGTACATCCGCGGCCTGATGAACGCCATATCCGTTATCAGGACGTATATGATCTGAAACCTCTGGTATCCACAGAGTTCAATATAGAAGGGTATCCTTCTGAAAATTTCATGAAGCTGGTTACCGGCGTTAGTCCCGACCAATGCACCCTGGTGCCTGATCCGCCGGATGCAGTTACTTCCAATACCGGATGGGACACTGTTGAACACCTGGATTTTTTAAAGTCCATTATCAATCGATTACATGAAAAAGGCGTCCGGGTCAGTATTTTCCTGAACGCAGATCCGAATCTGATAGAAAGTGCAAGAGAAACCGGCACGGACCGCATTGAGCTCTATACCGGACCTTTTGCCCAGGAGTTTGCTAAAATAAAGGGTGACGGGGTCTTTAGAAAAATTCATTTTGAAGATACGTATGTCCGGACAGCGCAAAGGGCAGTGGAGATGGGGCTGGGAATCAACGCGGGCCATGACCTGAATTTAGACAACCTGCGCTTTTTCAAAAATGCTGTTCCGGATCTACTCGAAACCTCCATTGGCCACGCCCTTATATGCGATGCGCTTTACTATGGATTGGAAAATACGATTCAGCTGTATAAAAGACAGTTAACGGGGCAATAGCTGCATACAGGCGTAGGAAAACAACAGCCTGGTGCCAGGCGAAACGACGGTTGTCCTTTAATTAAATGTTTTTGATTGCCGGTTCTTGCTTACTGAATACTATATTTGTACCGACATGTTCCAGATATTCAAAAAAGAGATCAGTCATTTTTTTAGCGGGGCTACCGGCTACCTGAGTATGTTGCTCTTTTTGACCATCAATGGCTTATTCCTTTTTATCTTTCCGGACAACAATATTTTCAGCAGTGGTTATGCTACCTTACAACCCTTGTTTGATATTGCTCCCTGGGTTTTTTTACTGCTGATTCCTGCTATTACCATGCGGCTGTTTGCTGAAGAATGGAAAGACGGCACCATGGAAATATTGTTAACCGTTCCGCTAAAAGAAATGCAGATTATTAGTGGAAAATATCTTTCCGGTATATTTCTGTTGCTATTCGCCCTCATTCCTACTTTTATTTATTATGTCACTGTTCGTTCCTTGGCGGTTGGTTCATCTGATGTCGATACGGGCGCCATAGTGGGTTCCTATATCGGACTTTTTTTGCTGGGTGGGGTCTTTACGGCTATCGGGACGTGGTGTTCTTCTTTAAATAGAAATACGGTGGTTGCATTTTTATTGAGCGTGTTTTTTTGTTTTATGCTGTATTCCGGTTTTGGTACATTAAGTCAAATACCGGTATTCAGTGGGGGAGCAGATTATTATCTACAACTGTTAGGCATCCGGTATCATTACCAATCTATCAGCCGGGGAGTTATCGATCTGAGGGATGTGATCTACTTTTTAAGCATCATCGCCTTTTTCCTGTTCCTGACAAAATTATCCCTGGATAAAAGAACGTGGGAATGAAGTGTCGGCGGAGACCGATGTATGCTGTTTTTTACAGAATTTGTTTTGCTGAACAAACACAAAAAAGATGCTCTATACTATTAAGTTATCGTTGACGGTCAGTGTCCGATGTGAACACCCGGATGTATTACAACGATTTAAAAAAAAGTACTGAGAACAATGAGTGAAAGTGTTTTTGGTGCCCGGACCTGGTTTGAAGCCGGAGCTGAGGCGGACATACACAATCAATCTTTTTGTACTTTTAAAATGTATTTTCAAATCCTGGATAACAATCACAAGATCGATTATGTGGACAACATCACGGATAAGGGAACGGCAACATCAACCGGCAGAAAAAGAGAAACAAAGGTGCCGCGATCGAAGATTCGTTAAAGTCCATGATCTGGGTAGCAAACAAACGGATGACAGGAATGAATAAAATGCTTAGCACCATCTCGTTTGGTACTCTTTTTCATCGTTGCATTAAGAATTGTTGGATCGTATTCAGAGAATAGAACGAATCGCTATTTAACCTAGATCAAATATGCGGTAAAATGTGGCTCAAAAAAGAGCGGTTTTTACAGGTTGTTTTGTGCCCAATTCTGTAAAGCAGTAATCGCGGTAAACAACACCCCGGCGGAGCCGCGAAAGCTTCCCGATCCGGTGGCTTTTCCGTCGATGGTATACCATTCGTAAAAGCCCTCGTTTTTTATTACCCGGTTGATCATAGGTTGTAGTTCGTTGTAGGCTTCTTTTACAAATCCGTTTTTTACCAGTTCGGTGATCATGCGTGCGCCAAACCAGGTCCAGTCACCGCCGTTTTGATAGCCATAGGGGTACATTCCTTTATTTTTAAAAAAGCCTTTAGGATAGGGCGGGTAAATGGTTAAACCAATGGACATCGCGCCGGACTCTTTTACATCTTTTAGCATTTGTTTATTAACATGCTGTATTTCTTTTTTATTTAATAGTCCGGCTTCAATGGCTGTGGCGGTTCCCCCGTGGTAATGGATTTTATTTTCATCAAAAGTATCCGGGAAAGGAGAATCTTTCAGATAAATATGCGGAATGAATTTCCGATTCTCGTTATCCCACAAATATTTCCGAATATTGTGCTTAATTTTTTTTCGGATTTTTGTCCATCGGCTATTTTGGGGAAACAGTTTGATGTAGTCATTTAAAGCGATCACCAGCATGGCATTGTCATAAATGTCAATAGCCAGGTGACTGCTGCTGTCCATTTTTACCCCCCAGGGCGTTTCCGGTTGTACATCACCCCAGTCCACGGTAGTAGCGCCGTAGATCAATCCGTATCGTGGAGCATAACGTTTTGTCATTAAAAATCTCAGCGCATCCGACATCCTTTCTTCGACTGTTTTTCCGGCAATGACTTCCGAAAGAAAAGCGGTATCTTTTGTTGCTTTTACATATTTATAAACCGCCTGGATGAGTGAAGTTTCCTGATCGGTTTCTACCGTGTTTTTATGTCCGGCAAAGGTGGGTGCATTTTTGCTATAAATATAATCATAACCGCCATTGGCTTTGCTTTTAGGAATATAACCGTCAATGATGTTCCCATCTTTACCCTGCATCCGGAAAAATACACGTAACCGCTTCTTCACAGAATCCGCAGGCATAATTGCGCAGGAAAGCGTAATGAACGTGTTAAAATCGCGTATCCACACTTCTCCATAGCTGCTGCCGGCATTGAATCCGGTATGCACTAAAGCTACCGCCATCTTCTTCACCTGCTTTAAAGCTGTGTCGGACAAAATCTTCGCTGCCAGTGTTTGCGGTGATTGCCCCTTTGCATAATAAGTCATTCCTGCGAAGGATGTAATCGCAAAGGATAATAAAACTGTTTTTA
>CAYXRN010000090.1:0-13205 GCA_964467635.1 uncultured Chitinophagaceae bacterium
CTCCAGATCCCCAGGCGGGATTTGACAGCCGGGGCAGGTACTTCATGCAAAAGAGCGATTGCTTTACCTGTCACCAACTTGACCATCAAACAGTCGGACCTTCTTTCCGCCAGATCGCGCAGCGGTACCGTGGACAAAAGAACGTAATGTCACAATTAGTACAGAAGATCAAGACAGGCGGTTCAGGCGAATGGGGCAGCGCCATGATGACCGCCCATCCGGAGCTGACCGACAATGAAATAAAGGAAATGTTAAGTTATATTCTTTCTTTGGAAATCGTAGAAGAGACAGGAGATAGTCCCAATCCCGTATCTAAAAAAACCCGCCTTGAAAAAGATGACGTTAACAATTCAAAACCCGGTTTTGGTGCCCCACTTGAAGGAGTCCACCCGAGTTATGACCTTACTACTATTCATGACCAGAATTTCCGGCCCCGGGTAGGGGGGCTGGCTTTTCTCCCGGATGGCCGTTTGCTGGTGGCTACCTGGGACGGAGGAGTTTACCTGTTGGATGATGTAGACGCGGCAGAAACCGGTAAGATTAACGTAAAACGTATTGCATCCGGACTCGATGAGCCATTGGGCCTTGAAGTAGTGGATGGAGAAATATTTGTTCTGCAAAAACAGGAACTTACTCAGTTGATAGATTTAAACGACGATGAAATAATTGATGAATACCGGGCTATCTGCAACAGCTGGGAAGTGTCTGCCGATTTTCATGAATTTGCTTTTGGGTTGGTCTATAAGGATGGCTATTTTTATGCCACGCTCGGAATGGCCATGCGCTTGCTGGCCCATGAAAGGCAAAAGCCTGATCGTGGGAGGACCATTAAGATCAGCCGGGATGGTCAATATGAATCGGTCAATTACGGCTTGCGCATGCCAAACGGGATCGGCCTGGGCATTGACAGTGAAATATTCCTGACCGACAACCAAGGACAATGGCTACCGGCCAACAAACTGATCCATGTTCAAAAAGATGCTTTTTATGGCATGCGCTGGGGCCTCCCGGATTCGTTGTCTGAACCGCCTCCTGTCACACCTCCAGCTATCTGGCTGCCGGAGGATGAAATAGGCAATTCTCCTTCAAAACCCATACTGATACCGGATGGCCCGTATAAAGGACAGATGTTGCACGGGGACGTGACGCATGGCGGCATAAAGCGGGACTTCCTGGAGAAAATAAAGGGGGAGTATCAGGGAGCGGTCTTCCGGTTTACCCAGGGGCTGGAAGCAGGGGTGAACCGCCTTTGTTGGGGACCAGATGACGCCCTGTATATTGGTGAGCTAGGCATGGTCGGCGGTTGGAGCTGGCATGGGAAACGTTATGGTCTCCAGAGGATGGAATACAATGGCGAAACAACTTTTGAAATGCTGGCCGTACGGGCTAAACCATCGGGCTTTGAAATAGAATTTACCGAACCCCTGAAAACAGGGCAGGGGTTGCTGCCTTCTGAATTTTTCCTGCAGCAATGGTGGTATCTTCCCACTGCAAGTTATGGCGGGCCCAAGATGGATTTAGAAACAATGGAGGCTACCCGGATGAAAATATCAGAAGACAGAACCCGGATTTATCTGGAGATTCCACATTTAAAAAAAGAACATGTAGTATACATCCGCTTGCCTGATGATCTTAAAAGTGCTAGCGGACAGTCCTTATGGTCGTCAGAAGCCTGGTACACGTTAAATAATATTCCTGAAAATGAATCAAATATAAAATAAACATTTATGATTATTGCAGATCTTGACAAGATAGCGGGAAGAAACTACCCTGCCCGACGGCTTACAAAGAATATAGCGGGAGGGGCTTCCCCGATACAGGCCAAAAACTTTTCTATAGGCATGGTGATACTCGAACCTAATGGCGGCCAGGTGCCGTGGCACAACCATGAGCAGGAAGAGATTTATCTGGTGCTTGAGGGTACCGGGGAAATGTGTGTGGATTCGGAACGAACAGCACTCCATTCGGGGCAAACCGTTTATATCCCATCAGGGAGTTTTCACCAGTTGACTAACCTTGGCGATATTCCTTTAAAAATGGTTTATTGCTATGGACCGGCTGGCGATGTAGCCCATTGGCGACAAGAACTGGAAGGTACATTGCCGAAAGCCGGAATAGATGTTCCTGCATTGCCTGAAGGCGCTCGTCCGCAATGCACAACGCCTGCAACAGATTAGAAAAATCAACTAAATAATTAAAAACACGTACTTGCGATGAACGACAAATTGAAAACGCATACCATCGGTATTATTATGAATGGGGTTACCGGCCGTATGGGAATGAACCAGCATCTGCTTCGCTCCATTCTGCCTATTATGCAACAGGGTGGAGTGAAAATAAGCGATAATGAAGTGATCATGCCTCAACCGGTTCTCGTAGGACGAAATCCAGTAAAACTCCAAAAGCTCTCTGAACAGGCAGGCGTTGAGTGGACTACAGACCTGGATTCTGTTCTGGAAAATGAAATGTATCAGATCTATTTTGATGCACAGAGAACTGATCTGCGGTTTAATGGAGTAGAAAAGGCCGTGTCCGCAGGTAAACATATCTATTGTGAAAAACCAACCGCACTAACTACCGGAGAAGCCGTTGAATTATATCATATTGCAGAAAAGGGTGGGGTAAAGCATGGTGTGGTGCAGGATAAGCTTTGGCTGCCTGGCCTGGCAAAACTGAACCAGCTAAAGAAACAAGGTTTCTTTGGACAGATCCTATCGGTAAAAGCTGATTTTGGATATTGGGTTTTTGAGGGAGATTCCGTTCCCCCGCAGCGCCCGTCCTGGAACTATCGCAAACAAGACGGTGGTGGCATTATCCTGGATATGTTCTGTCATTGGCGCTACGTGCTTGACAACATTTTTGGAGCAGTTAAATCGGTTTCTTGTCTCGGCACTACGCATCTCAAAAAGCGCTATGAGAGTAATGGTATACCTTATGAAGCAACGGCCGATGACGCCGCTTATGCCATTTTCGAGTTGGAAGATAACATCGTCGCACAGTTCAATTCTTCCTGGACCACACGTGTACGTCGGGATGATCTGGTTACCTTTCAGGTGGACGGAACAAAAGGGTCGGCGGTGGCCGGCCTCCGCGAGGTGTGGATACAGCCTTATGGAGCTACTCCAAAGCCGGTCTGGAACCCCGATATCAAATCACATCACAATTTTTTTGACGATTGGATAAGGTTGCCGGAACAACAGGAATATGACAATGCATTCAAGATACAATGGGAGCTTTTTTTGCGACATGTGGTAAAAGATGAACCATTCAAATGGAATCTTCTGGAAGCGGCAAAAGGAGTGCAACTCGCCGAGATTGGGTATGAAGCCTCAGATAAAAGGACTTGGATTGACGTGCCGGATTTGGTATAAAACTTTTAAAACAAATATAATAAGCATAAAGAATGAAAATACCAGCTATTAGTCTTAAAGGATTGGAACCAGCCCTGCAACAATTTTGGGAGCTTTCTGGCCAAAAGATCCGTCTTATCCGAAAAGAATATAATGCTTCCAAAGGTGCACCCGTTTTTACGGAAGCCGGTAAATATACGGCAAGGGGGTGGACGGAGTGGACCCAAGGCTTCCAGTTTGGCAGCGAGATCATTCAGTTTGATGCCACGGATGAACGCGAATATCTTGATAGAGCTCGTGATTCAACGATCCGTTTAATGGCGTCACATGTTACGCACACCGGTGTTCACGATCATGGGTTTAATAATGTAAGCACCTATGGAGCTTTACGGCGTTTGAGTCAGGAAGGAAGGGTCAACTCCAACGCTTGGGAAAGAACGTTTTACGACCTGGCTCTGAAATGTAGTGGAGCTGTGCAGGCTGCAAGATGGACAAAGACAGCAAACGGGGAAGGCTTTATTCATTCGTTTAATGGACCACATTCTCTGTTTGTTGATACGATCCGTACCCTGCGTGCCCTGGCGCTCGGTTATCAACTAGGTCATGTGTTGTATGCAGAAGGTGATAGGCAGATTTCCCTTCTGGAGCGGCTTGTGCAACATGCTCGTTTAACGGCTAAATATAATATCTATTACGGAGAGGCCCGGGATAATTACGATGTCAGGGGACGGACTGCGCACGAAGCGGTGTTCAATGTAACCGATGGACAGTTTCGTTGCCCAAATTCACAGCAGGGTTATTCCCCGTTTTCGACATGGACCAGGGGACTGGCCTGGGCCATGTGTGGATATGCCGAACAACTTGAGTTTATCGATACACTTCGCGATGAAGAACTAGCACCTTTTGGCGGGCGCGAGTCCATTGAAGCAATGATGCGCAAAGCAGCGATGGCAACCTGTGATTTTTATATTGAAAACTCCTCATTGGATGGCATCCCTTATTGGGATACAGGAGCGCCTGGTCTTCAGAAACTTGGGGATTTTACCCGGATACCTGCTGACCCCTACAACGCCTATGAGCCCGTTGACAGTTCGGCTGCCGCAATTGGCGCGCAGGGCTTGTTGCGACTGGGATACTACCTGAAATCAAAAAATGAAAATAAAAAAGGAAGTCATTATTGGCAGGCAGGAATGGGTGTGGCACAGACCTTATTGGCGGAGCCGTACGTAAGTACAGAGAAAGATCATCAAGGCCTGTTGCTGCATTCTATTTATCATCGGCCGAATGGCTGGGATTATGTTCCAAATGATCAAAAGATCCCGTGTGGAGAATCCAGTATGTGGGGAGATTATCATATGCGCGAGCTGGCTTTGTACCTTCAGCGGTTATTGAATGGGGCACCCTACTATACTTTTTTTAACGGAATAAAAAAGGAGGAACTGTAATGAAACCTGTTGCATTAGTTACCGGAGGGTCAAGAGGCATTGGCCTTGCCATTGCAAAAAAATTGTGCGAGCATGGGTATGATGTGGCCATTAACGGGTTGCGTGTTGCTAACGAGGTACAGGACGTACTTGAGGAGCTTGAGTCGATAGGAGCCAAAGCAGTTTATTGTCAGGGTGATGTAAGTTTTGATGTGGATCGTAACCGAATACTGGACCAGGTCAGGTCTGCTTTCGGAAAGCTTAATGTCCTTGTGAACAATGCTGGCGTAGGACCAAAGGAGCGACTGGATCCATTGGAAGCCACAGAAGAAAGCTTTGAACGGGTCATTCGTATCAATTTAAAAGGTCCTTATTTCCTTACTCAGGCAGTTGCACAATGGATGGTTGAACAAAAGCAGGAGAATGGCGCATTTAAGGGAAGTATTATCAATATTGGTTCTATATCGGCTACTGTCGTGTCGCCTAATAGGGGAGAATATTGTATTTCAAAAGCTGGACTGGCCATGCATAATAAGATATGGGCAGTACGTATGGCCGAGTTTGGCATCCCTGTTTTTGAAGTAAGACCAGGAATAATCCAAACGGATATGACTTCAGGAGTAAAGAAAAAATACGATCAACTTATTGCCAATGGAATAACCGTTCAGCCCCGATGGGGCCTCCCTGAAGATGTGGGTAAGGCGGTTTTATCACTTGTGCAGGAAAACTTTCCATACTCTACCGGAGAGGTAATTATGGTTGACGGTGGTTTTACACTTCAACGTTTATGATACAATACATAAGAAATGAGTATAAAAGTAGAAAAGGTCGATTGTCAATTTGAAAGGGAGCCCCTTATGCGGCCGTTCGGTTTCAAGGGTGGATACATGAAATGTATATGGCAGGTAGCCGCTCTATTGGAAACCAGCGACGGTATTCATGGATTGGGGCTGGGTTCCCAGAGCGTACTTTGGTCTGACCCTTTGGTATTTGCTTCAAACTCTGAGAGCAGTGGTAATTGCCTGATGTACGCGATCACGGGTTATGCACTTCAGGTGATAAAGGGCCTGTCTTTCGATAATCCAATTGATCTTCAGGAGCAGATTTTTGACGAGGTATATGATTATGCAATAAAGGTTACTCGCCAGCCCAGGCTAAAAAAAACCTTTGTTCTTAATGCACTGGTGCCGGTTGACAATGCGGCTTGGATGGTATATGCCCGCAAAAATGGCCTGACAGATTTCGACAATATGATCCCTTCTGAATATCGGGAGGCTCTTTCTCATCGGCATGATAAAGTAACAAGCATCCCCATCGCTTCCTATGGCATGTCAACGAAAGACGTTCAAACGCTCACCGGGGAGGATGGATATTTCTTTTTGAAATTCAAGCTGGGTTCTCCAGGTACGCAGCAAGAAATGTTGGATAAAGACAAAGCGCGAATTGAAGAGATACACTCGACGATCGGAAATACAAAAACAAGTCATACTAGAGATGGGAAATTACCTTATTACTTCGATATGAACGGTCGGTACGAAAGTAAAGAAACACTTGAGCAACTTTTAGATCATACCAGGAAGATCGGGGCTTTTGAGCAAATCAGAATCGTAGAAGAACCCTTTCCCGAGGATTACAAAGTGGATGTTCGCGATCTCGGTGTAACGCTGGCAGCAGATGAAAGCGCCCACACGGTAGAAAATGTCGAAGAACGGATTACGTTGGGATATGGCGCCATCGCCCTTAAAGCCATCGCAAAAACGCTGAGCATGACTTTGAAAATGGCTCGCGTAGCGCATAAACACTCCATCCCCTGCTTTTGCGCCGACCTCACAGTTAATCCGGTGCTCGTGGAATGGAATAAAAATGTGGCGGCGCGCCTTACGCCGATACCTGGTTTTGATACCGGCTTATTAGAAACCAATGGTCATCAAAATTATAAGAACTGGAAGCAGATGTGTGATTATCTTCCCGAAAACTCTCGGGACGGGTCTTGGACGAAGCCTCACGGTGGAGTTTTTACCCTAACTGAAGATTTCTATAGGCATAGCGGGGGCATTTTCGAAGATTCACCTCACTATAAGTCTCTTCTTCGAACCGGAAAGTTAACTTAAAGTCACTAGTGACAATCTCTTTAATATAGTGAAACCATTAATGATTTATTATGAGCCACAAGACCCAGAATAACAATGAAGCGCAAATGCTAAGAGATATACAGGGCAAAAGTTGGCCGGTCCGTTTAAGGACCTATCTCAACCTCTCGGGCCCCGGATGGCTGCAAAGTGCGCTGACCTTGGGTGCAGGATCAATGGCAAGCAGTTTGTATCTTGGCGTATTGACAGGTTACAGCATGTTGTGGCTACAGCCGCTTACGATGGTGCTGGGTATCATCATGGTAGGTGCACTTGGCTATATTACGCTCGTTATTAACGAACGGCCTTTTAAGGCGATCAATCGGCATATTAATCCGGTACTCGGCTGGGGATGGATACTAGGTGCTTTATTGGCAAGTGTGGTATGGGCATTCCCCCAGTTTTCGCTGGCTACTGGCGTAATACAACAAAATCTGATGCCGGGTATTTTTGGGCCAACAAGGTCGCTTGGAGGCACTACTGGCCTGATAATTATTTGTACGATTATTTTGGCGGTATCTTATTTCATTACCTGGAATTATGGGAGGGGAAGAAAGGGTGTAAGAATTTACGAATTGATTCTAAAAGGGATTGTGGGTATTATCATACTCAGTTTCATAGGGGTAGTGGTGCGGCTTGCTTTTATTTCGGATACATTAGATTGGAGACAGATATGGAGTGGACTAATACCCAACCCGTCCCTGATATTCCGGCCTGCAGAAGGCTTTTCACCGCTCCTAGCAGGTCTTACAGAAACATCACGTGAGTTTTGGACAAATTTGATTGTGGCCCGCCAACAGAATGTGATGGCCGCAGCCCTTTCCAGCGCGGTGGGTATCAATATGACCTTTCTTTTTGCTTATTCTATATTACGTCGTCGTTGGGGGGCTGAATATAAGGGGCTGATGAAGTTTGACCTCGCAACGGGCATGTTTATCCCGTTCGCGCTGGTGGTAAGCTGTGTGATGATTTCCTCGGCCAGCCAGTTCCATACTATTCCTCAGCCGGGATTTGTAGAAGGACAAGCCATAACTTGGGAGCCTACAGAGAAACAAATTAACCAGTACAACCGGATGCTGGAAAGCCGCGTATCCTACGAGTACGACAAAGGTAATCTTACCCAACGGGAACTAGCACAACACATGAATGAACTTAGCGACAATGATCGTTACATGGCTGCCACGCTGATCACGAGGGATGCCTTCGACTTGGCGAATTCTCTAAAACCCTTATTGGGCAGTGTGTTTGGACAAGTTATTTTTGGTATAGGCGTACTCGGCATGACCCTTTCCAGCATCACCCTCATGATGATTATATCCGGGCTGGTACTTTGCGAAGCTTTGAATAAGCCGCATACCGGGCGTGTGTTCCGGCTGGGCGCTGTGATACCGGGCATTGCGATTCTCGGGCCCTTCTTTTGGGATCAGGCCTCTTTCTGGCTGGCGATCCCCACTTCGATCATCACCCTGATGCTGTTGCCCATCGCCTATATTACTTTTTTGCTGATGATGAACAATAAAGCCCTTATGGGCAAACATATGCCCAGGGGAAAAAGACGGGTGATCTGGAACACATTGATGATCTTGGCTGTAACCCTCATTACCTCGGCTAGCCTATATATGCTGTGGACGCGCGGCGGTCTGGTAGCCCTTGTCATGATATTGTTATTCCTTACAGGCATTGGTATCGCGGAATGGAACAAAAGAAAGAAGAAAGAGCAAGCGACTTCTCAATTTAAAGAACAGGTATAATGTTGGACAATTTTTAAATAGAATTGGCTTATTAAATAACTATAAATATTCATCCATTGTTTTAATTTAATGCTATGCTTAAAAAACTTATTCTAACACTGTGTCTATTCTTTTTAGGTTGTTCTCTTTGGGCGCAGGATTACCTGATCACAGATTTTGGCGCTAGACCCGGTAGGGCATATCTAAATACAGAGGCCATTAATCAGGCGATTGAGGTCTGCAGCATGAAGGGAGGTGGAAGGGTTATTATTCCCACAGGCGTTTTCCGGTCGGGGACGATATTTATGCAAGACAATGTAGAATTACACTTTAATATGGGTGCAACACTGCTTGCTAGCCCGAACTTAAAAGATTTTCCGATTCAGCCACCGGCAACATACCGTTCACAAAAAGATCCCGGAGGCTGGCTCGCCTTTATTTATGCCAACGGGGTGTCTAATATCGCCATTACAGGATTTGGAACTATTGACGGAAATGGCGAAAAATTTGAAGGATATGGTCCCGGTCATTACGATGGACGCCCATGCAATATTTTGTTTATTTCATGTAATGATGTACGGGTTGAGGGCGTCCGGATGATGAGCTCTGCCATGTGGAATCAACATTACCTAAATTGTGAAGATGTTATTGTTGACCGTATAAAAGTTTACAATCACTCAAACCGCAATAACGATGGTATTGATATTGACGGATGCCGCGGGTTTATTTTATCCAATTCTATTATTGATACTGATGACGATGCCATTACATTAAAGAGTACGGGTAAGGCTGCTACGGAAAATGTAGTCATAACTAATTGTATAGTTTCCAGTTTTTGTAATGCAATAAAAATGGGAACAGAATCTACTGGCGGGTTTAGAAATATTTCTATCTCCAACTGCGTTATAAAACCGAGCCGCAATAAGTCAAAACCCATTTATGGATTTCCTCGTGGAATTACAGGTATTTCGCTTGAGATAGTGGATGGGGGTGTCATGGAAGGCATAACCATCAGTAACATTACAATTGAAGGTACTGCCTGTCCTTTGTATGTTCGCCTGGCTAACCGAGCCAGGAAACATGTGGTTAATGCCTCCCAACCGCCTATGGGAAAGATGAGAAATATTTCGATCAATAACCTGGTAGCTTACAATACAGGTAATTATAGTTCTTCAATTACCTCCATCCCGGGTTCTTATATTGAGAATGTGTCGCTGAAGAACGTCCAATTCCATAATGTAGGTGGAGTTAAATCCGAAGGATATCTTAAGAAGATAGCCGATGTAAACGAAGACGAAAAAGGTTATCCGCAACCAAGCGTTTGGAAAAATTTACCATCTTCAGGCTTATTTATAAGGCACGTAAAAAATATCCAGATAGACGGCTTGATGCTGGGTTCAAAAAAGAGCGATCCCCGGATACCCATAGTAGCTGAAGATGTCAAAGGGATACAGATTCAAGAGATTGCTAAAATAGGTAATTGCGAAGCAGGTGTTTTTTTCTACGGTAAGAATATTAAAAATTTTGAAATAGAAAAGCCCTTAGGCTGGAAGGGCGAAGTAGTCAAAATAGGTAAGTAATTCAGGTGCAAGGAGTGTATTTTAAACTGTATTAGTTTTAAGTCTTTAATCGATAAATGCAGGCTTTCAGCTTCTAGCTGTCTCTGGGTTTAAAAGTACGCCTTCTAGTTTAACAAGGTAGTAGTTGATTCTTGAAATCAATCGTGTCAACAGTCAAAGATAAGCATTTAGTATATCTCCAATACAAGAAAATTTAGCAGTTGGGAATATGCAGAAATCTGATATTGGGTAAATAGTGGTTATATGGTATGATGGCAACTATCCTTCTGACAAAGATTTCGGGACTATGGATTTAGGCTTTTTCGGGCCATTTTTATAAATGGAGCATAAAATCAGTGGAATTTAGTCTGTGGAATGTAGGCGGCTAACCAAAATATGTACGGCAAGAATCCGAAACGGATCATACTAAAGGTAACAAAGGTGACGGCAGTAAAATTATCTTAGCGGAGATGCCCCCACGTCCTGTTCATAAATGTATAGCAGGCTCACGACTGCTTACTCAGAGTATATTATTGACAAATATAGTGACCACCTCCCGTTAAACCGTCAATTGTAGCGCTACAGCGTTTGAGGTTTGTTTGAGTTTTTATATTAGAATCTCCAAAAGCTTTACCTGATAAGCGTTTCAGGATTTAGTGTAGCGGTACCTCCATACTTTGTTGGAGCAAAAGCTGTTATTTTAACGTACCCAATATTTTCTTTCTTTCTCCTTCTCCATTGGCAAATATTTATAAACCTTGGCTATCCGTTTATATTATTAAAACACTTATCCAATTTTTTTGGTAGCTAAGATAAAACATTCTTTTACTTTTTTCTGAAAAAAGTAGCGGTCAGACGGTTTCAAACCGTCTGATGACTGTCAAGATCCCTAAATTATGCCAATCTTTATTACTTGAAAACAGGAGATAAATCTGCCACACTCAGCTTTTATTGGACTTTATGCCCGGTCATATTCCAGAAGCCCGCCTTTTGCAAAATCAATGACCCTCATTTAAATTTGATCTTAATGAAGCGCGGACGATACAAATAAGGATATTTTTTTATGTTTTTAAAAAAATGAAAAGCATTTACGTTATAGCTGATCAACAATTCGCCATTAGATGATAAATGCGAATGCGCTTTGGCATTATAAGTATAAAAGTCTTTTCCCATATTTACCTCCGGACAATCCCATAGTTTGATCACCGGGCCAAAGGGTTCATGCGGACTTTCACCCAGGCGCAGATCCACAGAAGAGCCGATCCCGTGATCCTGAAAAATCAATGCATATCTTCCATCAGGTAGTGGGGTAAGGCTCAATTCATCTGACACTTGCGTGGTAATGGTAGCAGCTTTACTAATGTGCTGAACATCAAGACTTCACCCCTTTCCATCCCAAAAACGCCATTGATCAAAATCCGTAATATTTTTAAGTAATACCCTGGCTATCATCAGGTCTTTTTCCATAAACCCGGTTCCGTTTTTTACTCCATAAATATAAACATAACCATCAGGATGAGGCGTTCCGGCTGTTTTGGTATTGACAAAAACACCAGCGCCAAACGCATAGCCATTGTCTTCTTTATCGCCTGCTACAAACAAAGGCGTATCCATTTGTTGCTGATCATTAAATGGCGGCTTGCTGTCATGCGAAAAAATAATTAACGTACTCCCGGCAAGTGCAAATCCCCAGCCGGTATTTACCTTTCTGACGCAATAAGCAAAAATATAAATGTCACCGTTCTTTTTTGCATTGACAAGGCCATCGCCCAGCCAACACCATTCCGTATCTGCAGAAGCGGGTGTGTGTGGAATGAATAAGGATTGAGGATTTCCCTGCTCATCTTTATCCCAGTAAAAATGGATCTTTTTCCTATCCGGCTGATCGCCTTCAAGAATAGCCATTGAATTATGGATCATTTTATAGCCGGGCTGCAACGAATCATTGATAATATCACCAATCATGGTATCGCTAAACCAGAAAAGCGTTTTAGTATGATCATTAGCTGCACCAATGGTATCTTCACCATTTAACGATACCGAAAAAATACCATCGCCGCTAAACCAACCTGAATTTCTTTTTAGCGTCAATGTCCAGTCATGAGCGGGAGTTACTGAAAAATTAAAAGTATTCAGATTGGTTATAACCGTATCCTCTTGTGGATCAGATTCATTATTGGACGGGGCTATAGAACTGTTATTTTGAGCGTAAGTCTCCAAAGAGATTAACAAGAATCCAATGGTATAAATTGCTTTGATCATATTCTAATTTATCGGGGCTAAGTAACATAAGTATGTTCATACACTTCATGATCCGATAAGCCAAAAACGGTCAGATCCAGTGTAATATCCATCACGAGCTTATCTTTATTCAATGAGTTTACTGTATAAGTCTTCACAGTTACCCGGCTGGGATCAAATAGAGAAGCATACATAATGGTCAATGCTTTTTCATCATCACTCAAACTCCAACCTACATAAACATTGGATCCATCAAAGGTACAGACTTTTGTTTCATAATCAATAGCCATCTTACTATCCCAGTTGAAGCCAATCGTTATAGATGGTGATCTTTAGTAGTAAACCTCTTGACCTACTATCAGACCAGTGCTTTCGGCTGTTTCTGGAGATAATATCATTGTCAATAAAAGAATTCAGCCGTCCGAGAACGGACTGACCAAGAAATGTTTACTTTTGTCCATAGTTGTTATTTTTTTAAATTAAAGTGTCTACAAAAAAAACAAGGGGCATTATTTTTTACCCACTGCTTTATTTTTTTTATTGGACAATAGCCTTACAAGATCATTTTCTTCTCATTTTTTAGAAAAGGGTATTTCTCTAATACTTTTAACAGGTTCAACTCCCTTTTTCACTAAGACTGCTTCCACAGTATATTTACCAGGTACTTTTGGTGTCTTACAAGTGATGGTAAAATGTTTTTGTCCATAGGCAGAAATGGATGCTGGAATAGCTTTTTGAATAACTGATTTATTATTCTTTAAAATTCTAAGAT
>CAYXRN010000091.1:0-12987 GCA_964467635.1 uncultured Chitinophagaceae bacterium
AAACTCCACATTTCAGAGAAAACGGTGGAAGGTCATGTTACTAAAGCGCTCCGCATATTACGCACTTCTCTAAAACTATTATTTCCCTTGCTGGTCTTTTTGCTCCAGAAAAAAATTTAGATCAAAGCAAGGGTAAACTGCGAGTTGATATACTATATGAGTAAAAGGTATATCAGTGGACGAGACTCCAAACAAAGATTACATTCGGGAATTGGCTGAGAAATGGATCAGCGGAACGATATCTGAAGAAGAAAAGACGTATTTTGAAAATTGGTATGGCAGCTTTAATGACGAAGAAGTCAGGCTGCCATCTGGAAAGTATACCGATGAGGAATCACTAAGAAAAGCCATTCTATACCGTATATACAAAAAGACAGGTAAGGCAACACCTAGGGTGAGGTTGTTTTATAGGATTGCAGCGGCAGCATCTGTCATTATCTTGTTGACTATATCGGGATATTTTTTCTTCCGGGAAAAGAATTCTTCTCCGCCACTTGTCGATCAGCAGCAGTTTCATGATATAGCCCCGGGAGGGAATAAAGCCATTCTCACTTTATCTAATGGGTCTAAGGTCGTTTTGGATAGCATGCATAAAGGGCAACTGATCAGTCAGGGAAATAGTAAAATTATCAAAGTGAATAACGGACTTTTGGCCTATCACACTAAAGCGCCATGCACTAAATCGCCCAAGATTGCCTATAATACATTGACCGTACCCAGTGGCGGCCAATTTAGGCTTGTATTGCCCGATGGTACGAAGGTCTGGCTCAACGCCACGTCCTCTATCCGTTTTCCTACTGCATTTACCGGGAAGAAACGAGTGGTTGAAATTACCGGCGAAGCTTACTTTGAAGTGGCTTCCGATGTGGGGATGCCTTTCAAGGTGAAAACGGGAAGCACCGAGATAAGTGTGTTGGGAACGCATTTTAATGTGGATGCGTATAAGAATGAATCTGCTATAAAGGTAACCCTGTTGGAAGGCTCCGTGAGGGTTTCACAATTAATAACTCATCATTCACAAGTGATTAAACCTGGAGAGCAGGCACAGGTAAATAAAAGGGGAGAAATCGCCCTGATAAAGCCTGCAGACGTAACCCAGGCGATTGCATGGAAAGAGGGCCTGTTTGAATTTGATGGAAGTATACAGGAGATCATGCGGGAAATAGCCCGATGGTATAACGTGGAAGTGGTGTACCAAGGAGGTGTTACCGATAAAGCTTTTGGTGGTACCATATCCAGGTATAAGAAGGTATCTAAAGTACTCAATATGCTGGCACTAACGGGCAGTATTCATTTTAAAGTGGAAGAAAATGCGGAAGAAGGATATAAAGGAAAAATAATTGTTAAGCCGTAACGTCCATAAAAAAGCCGGAAGCGACGCAACCGCTTCCAGCTAAATGTTCAGGCTTTTAGCAAACAACTTTGGGGCTGTTATTTATTCACCTAAAACGTAACAAAGATATGAAATTATTTTTAGTATCATTTTGCAGATCCGGTCTATGGAGTGGATCAGACCTGGGTACAAAAAACAGCATCATTATGCAGGTCAAACTAGTTACCTTACTTTTACTTATTGGTTGCTTACAGGTTTCTGCCAGGGGGTATGGACAGCGGGTTACACTTCAGGTGAAGGACGCCACTTTAAAAGAGGTCTTTCAATCGATCAAACACCAAACGGGTTATTTCTTTGTATACGATCTGGAGATGATCAAAGATGCGAAAAGTGTCAGCATGAATGTAAGGAACATCCCGCTGGAAAAGGCACTTCAGCTCTGTTTCAAAGGCCAGTCTCTCGGTTATACCATGGTTGATAAAACGATTGTCGTCAAAGCAGCGCCCGTGAAATACCCGGCTGTTAAACCTGTGGATACCTCCATTCAAATCGAAGGGAAAGTAACCAATAAAAGTAAAGCGTCTCTTCCGGGGGTGAGCGTGAGTGTAAAAGGAACGCAAACAGGTACAATTACCGATAGCAAAGGCCACTACTCGCTCCAAATACCCGATTTGCAGGATACCCTGGTCTTTTCTTATGTAGGCTATAATAGAGAAGAAGTTGCGATAAATGGACGACGCCAGATTGATGTGGTGATGAAAACAAGTATTTCTTCACTAAATCAGTTGGTAGTAGTGGGTTATGGAACACAAAAGAAAAGTGATTTAACGGGGGCTATTGCTTCAATGGGGGTGGACTCATTGACGAAAGGAGTGGTTACCTCTGTATCCGATTTGCTGAGCAATGGAAATCTGCCCGGTGTAAATGTTGTTCGCAACAGTGCTGCGCCCGGAGGAGGGATATCCATAAATATCAGAGGAGCCAGTTCTATTAATGCGGGAACGGCCCCACTGTATGTGGTTGACGGACTTCCCATCTCCAGCAGCCCGCTGATCACCGGTTCGGGGGTGCATTTCCCGGGATCAAGAACTAAGGAGAATATTCTGAACTCTATCAACCCCAACGATATAAAGTCTATTAGCGTATTAAAAGGCCCCTCCGCTACCGCGATCTATGGAGCCAGGGGATCTAATGGGGTTATCTTGATAACGACTAAACATGGGACGGAAGGTCCCATGCGAGTAGAGTACAATAGTTATGCGGGGATTCAAAGAATCGCACATAAGTTAGAAGTATTAAACGCCCAGCAATATAAATCTATTCTGAACGATATTATAGATGCAGGAGGGGGCGACCCTTCCGATAAGATTACTACTATTGCAAATGACGGCCGCGGTACAGATTGGCAGGAAGCCATATTTAATAACAATGCTTTCGTGCAAAATCAACAGATTTCTTTTTCGGGCGGATCCAATACAACTACGTATCTTATTTCTTTAAACTATCTGGACCAGTATGGAATTATAAAAAATAACAGATTGAATCGCTATGGTGCGAGGATTAATGTAACCTCTAAGCTGTCGGACAAGTTTGATGTCGGAATAAACTTAAGTACCGCATTTAACAGGAACCACAAGCCGCCCATTCAATCCTTTGGCGTCAATTTAGACAACGGGCCTTTGTATGCAGCTTACAACGCGGACCCTACGCTGCCAATTAAAGATCAGGAAGGAAATTACACCCCGATGGCCACTTACATTACTGTAATTAATCCGGTTGCAATGGTGAATGGAGAATCGTCCTTGATACGAACATATAGAACCTTTGGTAATATTTACGCGCAATATTTTATCCTGCCCCAGTTGTCAGTGAAATTAAATATTGGTGGGGATATATTAAACCAAGACAAGAATGTTTATGTGAGCCGCCTCGCTTATACCGGAAAGGCCCAGAATGGAATCGCGACTATTTTTCATGGGAAACAATCGAATTATTTATTCGGAGGCGTTATTAAGTATGAAAAATCCTTCCAAGATCAAACTTTGAAAATTACAGGGGGCGTTTCCACCCAACAGTTTGATCAATATAACATTAATATGAGTGCAAATGGTTTTCCCTCCGATGAGACAAAGACTTATAATATAGGGTTAGGCGACCCCAGTAATTTCGCGGTGTACAGTCAGAAACAAATGCATAGGCTTTTATCTTATTTTGGCCGGGTTAATTATTCGCTGTTTGACAAGTATCTTATAACCGCAAGTTTACGTATTGACGGTTCCTCTCGTTTCGGCCCGAATGACAAATTCGGATATTTCCCCTCTGCCGCCTTTGCCTGGCGAATAAAGGAGGAGCCATTCTTGAGAGATGTAAGCTTTATTAGTGACCTTAAGCTGCGTATAGGCGGGGGAGAAACAGGGAATAATGCCATAGGTAATTATGCCTATATTTCCACCTATGCACGAGGTCCGAAGGTGATAATGAATGGACAGGAGGTGTCTACAACAGAACCTTCCCGCTTGGCTAACCCGGACTTAAAATGGGAAACTTCCCGTGCGATTAATGCAGGTCTTGATTATGGCTTCTTCGACAATAGACTTACCGGTAGTTTAAATTATTATTATAAGGAGACTTATGATATGTTAGTACAATTACCTGTTCCTACTTCTTCTGGTTTTACGACAAGATTAACGAATATTGGGAGCATGATTAACAAAGGACTTGAGTTTGCGCTTTCTTCACAAAATGTGGTTGCGCCTAAATTTAAATGGGAATCCGACATCAGTTTCTCTACCGTTCAAAACAGGGTAAAAGACCTCGGGGGTATTCAATCTATTATTTCAGGAGGTGCCGGGTTTTCCGGAAATGTATTTATCACAGAGCCCGGAAAGCCATTGAATTCATTTTATGGCTATAAGATAGTTGGTGTGTGGCAAAAAGACGATAAATATGAAGAAACCAAAATGCCGGTACAGCCGGGCGATTTAAAATACAGAGATGTAAACGGAGATTCTATCATCAACGCTGACGACAGGGTAATACTAGGCAATTCATTCCCTGATTTCACCTGGTCTTTTGGGAACACCTTTAATTATAAAAACATACAATTATATATAAATTTTCGCGGCGTTGAGGGTATAAATATGCTTAATGCTAACATGATTGACTCTTACTTCCCCATTAATTTAAGGAGGAACAAATTTGCGGAGCCCTATTTGAACAGGTGGACCCCGAGCAATCCATCGAATAAATATCCGTCTTTTGTACATCCGCTATCCCAGGGGAATAAGGCGGTCAACTCCTATACGGTTGAAGATGCTTCGTTTATACGCCTTCAATCGGCTCGTTTAAGCTATTCGCTGAGCCATTTTTCAAATGTCATCCGGTCGGCTACCATCTATGTAACCGGCGAAAATTTATTGACTATTACCAAGTATGATGGCGTAGACCCGTCTGTAAATCCGAATGGTTCTGCAAATAAACGGATCGATTACAATGCCTATCCCATGGCAAGAACTTTTTTGTTGGGTATAAAACTTGACTTCTAAAAATATTAAAGTGATGAAGACTTATAATTATAAATTTCTAAAAATAGTAGGTCCTGTACTGCTTCTTTTTGCCGTACTTACTCAAAGTTGTGACAAATCATATCTTAAAGGAAAGGTGTACTCTCAGCTTGCCCCGAGTAATTTGACGAGTATCGACGGTATAAGGAGTGTATTATATGCAGGCTATGCACAGAACCAGACGTTGTTTGTTGGGAACGCGGCAGGGCATGTGCGGTACATAGAAAATGTTTGTACTGATATTATCTGGCAGAGCGGTGGCGGAGCAAACAGGGTTTGTTCACAGTTTATAAATTTTACATGGGACCCTTCAACGGGTTGGATGTTTGGTGATATGTGGGAACCGTCTTATCGTGCTATTAGAAATGCAAATGCTGTATTGGATAATATCGATGATGTACAGGGAGTGTCCGATGAACAGAAACAAGGAATCAAAGCAGAAGCCAGGTTTATCAGGGCTATTTCATATTATCTTCTCTATATGTGGTTCGGACCGGTTCCCCTGCGAACCAGTACTACTCAACCATTAGCGATATCAAGGCCGACAGAGGATACGATGCAGGCTTTTATAGAATCTGAGTTGTTAGCTGTGATCCCACAGCTTCCGGCTCCCGGGCAGGAGGCGGCATACGGCAGGGCAAATAGCGGAGCGGCAAGCGCCTTTTTGTGTAAGTTTTATTTAAACACCAAGCAGTGGCAGAAATGTGCGGATATGGCTAAGCAGATAATTGACATGGATTATTACCACCTGTATCCAAATTATACGGACATGTTTAAAATACAGAATGAAGGCCCGGGTAACAAAGCTTTTATTTGGGTGAGTCAGGCTATTGCGCAGGGACCCGGAAATGAGGCGATAAACGCTGCTTGGCCTCCTGGATTTGTCAAATGGCCGAAGACAGGTCTTGTTTTTCAATCTAACTGGCGTAATTGGGCTTCCCAGGTTCATCTATACGACAGTTTTTATAACTCTTTTGAACCAGGAGACAGCAGAAGATACCCTATTATGACGGAATATATTAATAAGCAGGGAAATACCGTATCTTTATTGAATAATAATAACACCAGATCAATAAAATACTGGCCGGATCCGGATGCTATCGGCAATGACCATGGCGACGATGTTCCTGTAATTCGTTATGCAGATATATTACTTTCCCGTGCTGAGGCGCTCAATAATTTAAACGGACCGAGTCAGGAGGCAATCGATCTTATAAATAAAGTTAGAGAAAGAGCCGGGCTAAATGATTTGATGCTGTCTCAATTTCCGACGAAGGAGCGCTTAAATGATCATATATTAAAGGAGCGGGCTTGGGAGTTTTATGGAGAAGGAGACATTCGAAGAGAAGATCTCATCAGGATGGGTAAATTTATCTCTTCAGCCCAGGCAAGAGGACATGCGAATGCCCAATCATACAGAACCTTGTTCCCGATTCCTCAACAAGCTATGGATTCCAATCCCAAGTTGGAACAGAATTCCGGTTATTGAGTGTCACGATCAACAACAGTTCTTGAGTTACTGAAAGTTGATGAGTAAATGATGAGAGAAGGTCTCTCCGAATCGGCCCACAGGCACCGGTTTCAAGCTGCCTTTATGCTGCGGTGGTTAAATCCTGCAATAGTAAGCGATACAGAAGCGGGCATGCTAAAAATATTTGACGGGTATTCGTATGGTGAACGCTAGTGAACCGCTGATGCCATTTTAAAAAGCTTAGATCATGTCAAAACCAGGGAGTTGTAGAGACAAGCAAAGCGAAGTGATGGTCGTTGGCTGTGGGTAATAATCTTGTAATGAAGGCGGCACATTTTTTTGGGAATGGACCATATATGAACCTGAGGTTGAAACATTGGCGGATAAGAATTTTTAATTTGTTGTTATGTATAGATTAGTGTTTGTTTTCTTTGTTACTTTTCTTATTTCATTTATAAGCCATAGCCAGCCTGTACAGAAACCAAATATTATTATCATCTTAGCGGATGATATGGGCTGGGGAGATGTGGGATTTCACGGCAGTGATATACGGACCCCGAACCTGGACAAATTGTCAAAAGAAGGAATTGTTCTGGACAATTTTTATACTGCGCCGATCTGCTCTCCATCAAGGGCAGGCCTTATGACAGGGCGTTACCCCGATCGTTTTGGCTTACGAGAGAACGTGATTCCACCATGGAGGAAATTTGGAGTGGATACATCAGAAGTATTCATTCCTCAGATGCTTGCTGAAGCCGGCTACACAAATCGTGCGGCAATAGGGAAATGGCATCTTGGGCATGCTTTTAAAAGATATTTACCTTTGCACAGGGGCTTCACGCATTTTTACGGATTCTATAATGGAGCGATCGATTATTTTACGCATAAACGTATGGGTGAACTGGACTGGCATGATGATTCTGCTGTCTGCAGGGATAAAGGATACTCGACAGATTTGATTACTAAAGAGGCGGTAAAGTGTATTCAGAAATATGCAAAACAATCTTCGCCTTTCTTTATATATGTCGCTTATAATGCGCCCCACACTCCCTACCAGGCTAAAAAGGAGGATTTATTGCCATATGGGTATGATAAAGATAAACCGTTGATTCCACCTCTGAGAGACGCGTATGGGGAAATAGGGAGAGGAAATAGCAAAAGGCAAACGTATGCTGCGATGGTAACTTGTATGGATAGAGGCATTGGGAAGATGATGCAAACGCTCTCGACGCTTCACATAAAGCATAACACACTTGTTCTTTTTTTTAGCGATAATGGAGCTAAGCCAAATGGCGGTGGATCACACGGCATCTTACGCGGCTGGAAGTTCCAGGAATGGAATGGAGGCGTGCGCGCCCCGGCTATCATCTCTTGGCCGGATGGATTTGAAGAGCCACGCACCACGGAACAGGTTATGGGTTATGTGGATGTCATGCCCACTTTACGCGCCATTGCAGGCGTGGAAGGTAGGCCTAAAAAATTATTTGACGGGATGAATTTGCTCCCGGTATTAGAAGGGAAAGTAAAAAATATTGATCGTTATTTTTATTTGGGAAATGGGGCTATTATTCATTGGCCGTGGAAACTAATAGAACAGCACGCCGGGAACCCTGCTATGCATGAAAAGGTGGACGTCTTATTCAATTTAGTAAGAGATCCAACAGAGAAAAACAACGTCAAAGATATTTATCCCAAGGTATATAAACGGCTAAAGCTAAAGGTTGCACCGTTAGAAGCGATAAAGGCTGACCAGGTTGATCCGCCATACGGCCAGGGAAAGAAGGGTTTTGTGCCGCCAAAGGATTGGATTATAAAGAAATACTAGTGCGCAAATTAGGATCATTTAACTTTCATAAAAAAATAGTCAATGAGTAAAGAAATGAACCGTCGCGACTTTTTGAATTCAAGTCTGTTGCTTTCAGGGGGAGTGTCATTAGGGAACAAAATAGTTTCTTTAGGAAAGGAAGAGTTGCCGGCTGGCGAAGCTGCCGCAAAAAGGCCCAATATATTAATGATCATTTGTGATGAGTTTAATGCACAAATGGCTGGTGCTTTTGGAAATAAAATTGTGCATACTCCAAATATTGATAAGCTGGCGGAAAGCGGTGTTAATTTTAGCAATTGTTACTCAAGTTCTCCTATTTGTTGCCCCGCTCGTTTATCCTTAGTTTCTGGAAAATACATTAGCCGGACGGGCGTTTGGGGCAATCATTGCTGGTTGCCGAGTAATGATATTTCTTCCCTCGCTACAGTTTTGCAGGAAAGGGGGTATGAAACGGTTTTAGACGGGAAAATGCATTTTGATAAAACTCGCCGTTATGGTTTCACAGAGTTATTTCCAGGCTGGGAAAATCAACATGTTAAAAATGGCATAGAGAACCGTCGAGCACCAGACGATACCTCAATCAATCATAAAGATTGGGAAGGTCGTTCAAGCACTTTTCGAACAGGCACCCATAGCCCTCATATTCTGGGACATGATGAAAAGGTGACTAAACACGGCAGAGCATATTTCAAGCAAAGGAGTAACTCGGATAAACCTTTTTTTATGATAGCGGGGTATCTGGCACCGCATTTTCCTTTGGTAGTGCCTGAGGAGTATTACAATATGTATAAAGGAAAACTGAGCCCGGCTAAAACCCCTCCGGAAGATTTAGCCATGCAACCACGGAATTACCACCAGCTGAGGCGGGGTTTCGGAACTGTGGATATGGACCCTGAAGTAGAATTAAAAGGCCGGGAGCTTTATTATGGATTGGTGAGTTGGGTTGACAATCAAATTGGACAATTGTTAGAAGGGTTAAACAATAGTGAGGTTGGTAAGGATACGGTTGTTATTTTTACTTCTGATCACGGGGAAAATATGGGCGAACATGGAATGTGGTGGAAGAACTGTATGTATGATTCAGCAGCCAGAGTACCGTTGATAATTCATTGGCCTGCACGTTGGAAAGGAGGGCAGGGAAGAAGCCAGGCTTGTGGTTGGTTAGATGTGGGGCGTACAATTGCAGACCTGGCCGGGGCCGGCGTACCTGATGATTGGGATGGAGACTCTATGGTAGACTGGCTGGATAACGGGGCGTCTCCCTGGAAGGATTTCGCAATAAGCGAATATTATGCTAAAAACACCTCATCAGGTTATGTGATGTATAGAAGCGGCGATTATAAATATGTTTATCACAGCAAACCACTTTACAGCAGGCCCCTGTATTCCTTTCCAAGAGAGCGACAGCTGTTTGACATGAAGCGAGACCCGCGGGAGTTTATCAACTTGGCTAAGGTTCCGGATTATCAGCAAAAGATCAGAGAAATGCACGATGGATTGATCGCTGTACTTGGAGAAGACCCGGATGTAACGGAGAGACGTTGTTTTAGTGCGATATCTATTCCTTATCATAGAGCTTTTGATGAAAGGGTGCCAAAGGTATAAAGCAACGGCTATGTTAAATGACGGGAACTAGGTCTGATCTTATTATTGGGTGCTGAGGGTGCAAACGAGCGGTGAGTTTACTACATAATTTTCTTAATGCGGACTATATTATATGAAGTAAAAGCCGGTTGTTGGAGTTATCCGATAACATAGAGAGAGGAGTGAGCTGCAGGATTTATCAGGGCAATATCCAGGCCTCGTAGAAAAGATGGCTGTCGTCCGAAGTGAATAGGGGCGCCCCCTTGGTGTATTGGCTGTACGGTAGAAGAAAACTATTTTCTGCCCTTCGCGCATTTTATAGATCGGAGGAATATGGACCCATTACAGGAGCAATATAGCATTGCAAAGGAGTAAATAATAAACGATTAAATGAAAATAAAATGAGGATATCAATAAAGTTCAATAGACTTGAGCTTAGGAAAGGATTAATTTTGTTATCGGCTGTATGGTTGTTTGGTGAAGGATGTGCCCGGCAAATGCAATCACAGCAGGTATCGAAAAATCATGCAACTTATACCAATCCGGTTCTTGATGTGGTCTTTGCAGATCCCTCCATCATAAAGGCGCCGGACGGCCGGTTTTACGCTTATGCCACGCGGACCTGGCATAATGAAGAAAAGATGATTCATTTGCAGATAGCTGAATCAAAGGACTTGGTACATTGGAAGTACCTTCCGGACGGCATGCCGGTGGTTCCTTCCTGGGCGGATAGCACTCATCAGTTCTGGGCGCCGGATATTCATTATGATAAGAAAAGTAAAACCTATTACCTGTATTTTGCTTCGGCGCACAACGGCACCCATCGTCATTGCATCGGTGTGGCTACCTCCAAATCGCCTGCCGGTCCCTTTAAAGATATGGGTCATCCCCTGGTATGCGGCCGGGGCTATTCCCATATTGATCCGATGGAGTTTGACGACCCTCAAACGGGGCAACAGTATATCTTATGGGGCTCTGATCATGCTCCTATACAGATTCAACAGTTAGACGGGTGGACAAGGTTAGAACCGGGTACACACCCCCATAATTTACTTCTTCCAACCAAAAAGAAAGGAAGCTATGATAGTATGCTGGAAGGCCCTTGGGTGATGTATCATGGTGGATATTATTATCTATTTACTTCTGGAAATAATTGTTGCGGGGAACACGCGCATTATGCGGTGATGGTAGCCAGGTCGAAAGACTTGCTGGGGCCCTATGAAAAATTCAAAGGGTCCGACGGTTCAGGGGATGGGGTTATTCTTGAGAAAAATGACCATTGGATCGCACCCGGTCATAACGCTGTCATAGCTACCGATCACGGCAGGCAGTACTGGATCGTGTACCATGCAATAGATCCGGAGGAGAAGTTCCAGCGCAGGAAGAGCCCGATAGGAATGACGTTTGATAAAAGAGTGATGTTGTTAGATCGCATTGTATTCAGAAACGGATGGCCGCGCGTTTTAAACAACAGTCCATCCTACACCCCTCAGCCGGCACCGATAGTGATAAGTGGGAAGTAAGGCGTATTCTCTTTATATAATTTGAGACAGAACGTGTATTTTTATTGTCAACTAAAAAAAGCGATTTTATTTTTTAAATTTGTTGCTAACCTGCTTACATCTCATCAATTGAAATTGTATGAAAAACATATTATTAGTAACTATTGCCCTGCTCTTATTTTCTTCCTGCCACAGCCCTAAGAAAGAAAAATCATCCGGCAAGCCTAATATTATCGTTATCTATGTGGACGATCTTGGGTATGGGGACATCAGTTGCCAGGGTGCGATTGGCGTGAAGACGCCTCATGTTGATTTCCTCGCTGAGAATGGGCTGCGGTTCACCGATGCCCACAGCAGTGCATCCACCTGTACACCTTCAAGGTATTCCATATTGACGGGCAGCTATGCATTCAGGCATAATGCAGCCATTCTTCCGGGAAGCGCGCCTTTATTGATACGACCCGGCACCCCTACCTTGCCGGGCATGCTGCAAAAGGAAGGATATAAAACTGCGGTCATCGGTAAGTGGCATCTCGGACTGGGAAACGGAAGCCCTGACTGGAACGGGGAGCTTAAGCCGGGTCCGCTTGAGGTGGGATTTGATTATTCCTTTATTATCCCGGCTACCTTGGATCGTGTACCAACCGTATTTGTGAAGGGACACCATGTCGTGAACCTGGATCCTGAAGATCCCGTAGCCATCAATTACGATCACAAGATCGGTAATTTGCCCACAGGCTTGGAATATCCTCAGATGTTGAAGATGAAGGCGGATTCTCAGCACAGCGGCACCATCGTGGATAGCATCAGCCGCATCGGCTTTATGTCGGGAGGGAGGTCCGCCTGGTGGAAGGATGAGGATATCGCGGAGGTGTTGGCAAAGCAGGCGGATTCCTTTATTACCCGCAACAAGAAGCATCCGTTTTTCCTGTATTTTGCCCTTACGGATATACACGTACCCCGTGCTCCTAATGCCCGCTTCGTAGGCAAAAGCACCATGGGCCGCAGAGGAGACGCCATTGCCGAGATGGACTGGTCAGTAGGAGAGGTGCTAAAGATACTGGAAAAGTTGGACCTTACTGATAATACGCTGGTTATTTTTTCCAGTGATAACGGCCCGATACTGGACGATGGCTATGCGGACAGCGCCGAGCAATTGGTAGGAGAAGACAAGCCTTGGGGGCCATTTAAAGGAGGCAAATACAGTGCATACGAGGCAGGAACCCGAATGCCTACTATCTTGTACTGGCCCGCAAGGGTAAAGCAAGGAGTCAGCAACGCATTGTTCAGCCAGGTGGACCTTTATGCGTCACTGGCTGCATTGGTGGGCCATAAGCTTAATGCCGGGGAGGCTCCCGACAGCCGTAACATGCTGAACGTTTTACTGGGAAAATCCGAAGGAGGGCGGACCAGCATGTTGGAGGAGGCTTATACCTTGGCACTGCGTTCAGGGAATTGGAAGTACATTGCTCCACAGACTAAGCCAACGCCCGAATGGCTGAAAAATAAAAACGTGGCTACAGGTCTAGCACCTTATCCTCAGTTGTATAACCTTAAAACGGATATTGGAGAACAGAACAATGTAATAGATTCATTTCCCGAGCAGGCGAAAAAAATGAAGGAACTGTTGCAGCAGATCCAAGAAAAGAAAGGAACAAGACCCGGGTTTTAGTTGGTTGCAGGTCATGGGTGAATATGGGCTGCTGGTT
>CAYXRN010000092.1:0-12814 GCA_964467635.1 uncultured Chitinophagaceae bacterium
ATGTATTCCATTGTTCCCATATCCTGATGAAATGCCCTTCAAAATATACTCCCGATGCGCAAACGATGAACAAAGAAATACAGGCGCAGGCAAGCCTGTGAGCAGCAACAGATAGCAATGGAAATACAATACATCGGAGAACACCTTCTCCCGGGAAAGATAGGACATTTACTGGTTATTTTGGCTTTCGTCGCTTCTCTGGTAGCGGTGATTGCCTATTTTTCATCCGTTCAGACCAAAAACTTGCAAGAGCGGCAAGCTTGGCGCCGTCTCGGACGAAGCGCGTTCATCATTCAATTGTTTTCAGTGATAGGTGTCTTTGTCGCCTTATGCTGGATTATTTTTAATCATTACTTTGAATACGCTTATGTATGGAAATACACCAGTAAGGAATCCCCTGTCCAATATTTAATTTCTGCTGTATGGAATGGACAGGAGGGAAGCTTTCTGCTCTGGAGTATCTGGAACAGCATCCTCGGGTTTATATTGATGCGAACTTCCGGGAAATGGGAAGGCCCTACGATGACCGTGGTATCGCTAGCGCAGGTGTTTCTGGGGAGCATGTTGTTGGGAATTTATGTTTTGGGTGCTAAGATAGGCAGCGATCCGTTTATCCTTTTCAGGGAAGCCAATCCTTCGCTACCGGTTTTTGCCAATCCGAATTATGTTAACTTTATACAGGACGGACAGGGTCTCAACCCCTTATTGCAGAACTACTGGATGACGATTCATCCCCCGGTATTGTTTTGCGGTTTTGCCTCTACTATTATTCCTTTTGCTTATGCAGTGGCGGGCTTGTGGAAACGGAAGTTCGGTGAATGGGTGAAGCCGGCACTGCCGTGGGCGTTGTTTTCTGCCGTGGTGTTGGGTACCGGTATTTTAATGGGAGGTGCCTGGGCTTACGAGACCTTGTCTTTCGGGGGGTTCTGGGCATGGGATCCTGTGGAAAACGCTTCTTTTGTCCCTTGGCTGATCATGATCGGCGCCATTCATACCTTGTTGGTGTATAAGAATACGGGAAGATCGCTGAAGATTACTTTTTTCCTGTTTATCATGGCTTTTTCCCTGGTATTGTATTCTACTTTTCTTACCCGCAGCGGTATTTTAGGGGAAACCTCCGTGCATTCTTTTACGGATCTGGGCATGAGTGCTCAACTGTTGATTTATCTTTTTGTATTCTTCCTCGGGGCATTGGTCTTATTTTGTTTTCATTTAAATAAAATACCCACTGTCAGAAAGGAAGAAGCAGTTAATACGCGGGAATTCTGGATGTTTATCGGGGCACTGGTGCTGCTTTTAGGAGCTGTTTTTATCAGCTTTAGCACGTCTATTCCGGTATGGAATAAATTGTTTAATTTGAATCTGGCCCCTCCGGTTGACCGGAAGTTTCATTACAATAAGGTCATGGTATTCATCGGTATCTTGATTGCGCTTGGCACCGCGGTTGTCCAGTTTTTGAGGTACCGGAAAAATAACAATAAAAAGAGTTGGAAAGGGCTGTGGAAGCCCCTGGTAATATCGCTGATCCTAGCTTCGCTCATCGTTTTTTTTGGAAATGTTAATTACCTGGAACATGGTATTGGCTTTTTGATCGCCATCGATCTGTTGATTTATTGCAGCGTATTTGCTGTGATCGCCAACGCATCTTATATTTTCTCTGCCCTGAAAGGGAAGATGAAAAACGCGGGTGCTTCTGTGGCGCATGTGGGATTTGGACTGATGCTGCTGGGTATCGTTATCTCTACTTCCAAGCAAACCGCGATATCGCATGATACACTAGGGTTGATTGGAAACGATTATTTTCCTGAGGGGAGTGCTGAAGCTAAAACGCCTCAGGAAAACGTGTATCTCCCCAGAAATATGCCGATGGAAATGGGGAATTTTACGGTTACTTATCTGGGAGATTCGGTGGCAGCGGGAGATCCCAAGACCTATTACAAGGTCCATTACGTGCAAAAGGACGACGCGGGAAATGTAATCCAGGAGTTCCGGTTGTATCCGGATGCTTTTGTAAATCCGCGGGGTCAGGAGGGACTGATTGCTAATCCGGATTCCAAACATTATTGGGATCACGATATCTTCACCTATGTTACTTCAGTATTTGATCCCGCTAAAATGAAGGATACCGCCGACTACAAGTCCTATGAGGTGCAAGAGGGAGATACCGTTTTCTTTTCCACCGGTTACATGATCTTGCAGGATATTGTTCCCGACCCCGAATCTCCCGCCTATCATCCGGAGCCCGGCGACCTTGCAGTGGGGGCTCAATTGAAGGTGATCAGCAAACAAGGGAGGACCTATGAAGCGATGCCTATTTATTATCTGCGTGATTCGGCCTATCAATATTCGGTGGCCGACACCGTACGGAATCAGGCATTGTATGTTCGTTTTGCAAAGATTTTACCCAAAGAAAGAAAAATCCAGCTACAGGTAAAACAATCGGGCATTGTAAACGATTACATAGTGATGAAGGCTTACGTTTTTCCGTTTATCAATGTACTCTGGCTGGGTACATTGGTGATGATCGTGGGATTCGTAATGAGCATCAGGTCGGCCTATAAAAAGTTGAATAGGAAAAGTGTTCGATCAAAAGGATAAAGTTATGAAATGGAGGTTTGCAGGCGTTTTTTTATTTCTTGGATTGTTTTTTGTCACCGGCTGTAAAGCGCAACAAAAGGATAATCCATGGAGCGCCGATCAACTGAAGGCACCCGCTGCCCTGGCGGAAGCGCTTAAACTGTCCGAAGATCAACGCCCCGTAGTCATTGATATTGGCCCTGCGGGGGTAATAAAAGGAGCCATAGAGGTAGGCCCTGCGGAAGACGAAAAAAATCTAACTCAGTTAAAAAATGTACTGAAGGATATTCCCAAAGATAAAGAAGTCGTTATTTATTGTGGATGCTGTCCGTTCAGCCGGTGTCCCAATGTCCGCCCTGCCTTTAAAACGCTTTTGGAGTTGGGGTTTAAAAAACCCCGCCTGCTCAATTTGTCTCAAAATTTGAAAGCCGATTGGATCGACAAGGGCTATCCGCTGGCAACGGAGTAAATATTTAATTTTTCTGAAATAATATTACCTTTACGGAAACGAGCCGGTCGCTGTTGGGAAAAGGCGGTTGCTATGAAGGGAATAATTAAAATTATCGGGATGATCCTGCTTTTTGCAGGAAGCAGCTTGCATGGCAATGCCCAAAGCAAAGCTGTGGATAGTGTTGGAGAAGGACGATTTCTTTACTCGGTAGTGCGCGGACAAGATACACTTCCGCTGGCTGTTTTACCGCCCGTAGAAATAGTAGCCAACGCGCCCCGTCGTCTGAAGGAAAAAGTGAGGAAGTGGAACCGGCTTCGGAACGCGGTCTATGTTACCTATCCCTATGCCCGTATTGTCGCCGGTGAATTGAAAGAAGTTGATGCACATCTGCAAACGCTGCATGGAAAAAAAGCGCGGGAAAAATATTTGGATTTTAAAGAAGAAGAACTAAAATCGGCCTTTGGTCCCAAAATCAAAGATCTTTCTATTTATCAGGGAAAAGTGCTCATAAAACTCATCTACAGGGAAACCGGTCATAACTGTTATAACCTGATCAGGGAGCTTAAAGGCGGATTTTCGGCAAGATTTTGGCAAACGGTTGCCTTCGTTTTTGGCAGTAACCTGAAGACTCCTTATGACAGGCAGGAAAATGCCGATATAGAATCAATCGTTCGGGAAATTGAAATGAATCCGTTCTACTATAATGCTTACTACTACCGAGGTCACTTCAATTAATCGATTTCTGTTTCGGCCTTAGTTCGTAACTTGCGCTTTCTTTAGACTAATAATTTATTCGTTTATGAAAAACATAAAGCTGGATGTGATGGCTATGGCCGCTCATCCGGATGATGCGGAGCTAGGCTGTGGCGGAACCCTTATCCTGCAGGCGGAAAAAGGTTGGAAAACCGGTATCATTGATCTCACGCAAGGCGAATTGGGAACCAGGGGTACCGCGCAAACCAGGAAAGAAGAGGCCCATGCAGCAGCGAAAGTGATGGGGCTTTCCGTAAGAGAAAATTTGAAACTTCCAGATGGTTTTTTTGAAAATTCTAAAGAAAGCCAGCTCAAATTGATTCGTGTTATTCGCAAATACCGACCAGAAATCGTGTTGGCCAATGCTCCTGAAGACCGGCATCCGGACCACGGCAGGGCGGCGACGTTAATTTATGACAGTTGCTTCTTAGCGGGTTTGAGAAAAATAGAGACCGTGGAGGAGGGGGCACAACAGGAAGCCTGGCGTCCCAAACAGGTTTTTCATTTTATACAGGACCGTTATCTGGATCCGGACTTTATTGTAGACATCAGCAACGTTATTGAAAAGAAAAAAGAAGCCATCCGCAGCTTTACAACCCAGTTTATGGCAGACAAGGCGGATGCTTTGCAAACTTACATCTCAACTCCTGCTTTTTTTGACAGTCTTATCCATCGTTTTGAGCTGCATGGCAGAATGATAGGGGTCCCCTACGGGGAAGGATTTATTTCAGCTAAGAAATTAGGAATAAGTCAATTAGGAGATCTGCTTATCTGAAGCGTGATTGGTCGCTTTGGCAACAGTTGGCAATGGCAGCCTGACGGGCTTTGTGTCCTTATGACAATACGTTTCAGGACGGCTGGCTCACTTAAAACGCTTCCTTCACTTGCCGGTTATGGGTGGTAGGTTTTTGGCGTGGCCGAGACCGCTAATGCTCTGAGATAGGATTTACAGAACGGCCGGCGGGCCCCACGCTAAGATCCCGCCGGTTTATGTTTCCTGTAGAAGTCATATCCCAGGCCAATGAGAATCAAAAGAATAATGATGCTGGAGGAGATACCTGATAAGGTGTGCCCCGTAAAGAATATATCCGGATGAAACCTAAAGACGATCTCGTGCTTGCCAGCCGGAATATCCAAGCCTCTTAGAAGGTAATTTACCCTTATAATGGGCGCTTCTTTTCCATCTATAAACGCTTTCCATCCCTCGGGGTAATATATTTCGGAAAACACCCCGAACCCTGCTTGTGTATTTTCAGACGTGTATTCCATCTGGTTTAATCCGTAACGCGTCAGCCGGATATAGGCAGCGGAATCTTTTGTTGGTTTTTGGACATCCATGACGGGTTTGAAAGCGGCATTCACGACGGCAGTTTTCACCGGCTTCAACTGGTCAAGTGCCAGCATTTCCTCATTGGCAGTTTCCACCCAATGTATGCTGTCTACAAACCAAGCGTTACCCAGCGCTGCCGGATTTGCAACAGGTTTCCCATTGGGGTTAATGATAAAGTACTTGGTGTTGAGCATATTCAATACCGGGTAGCTGCTTAAAAGCGAAAACGCTGAACTATCCAGGGTTTTCTTTCCCTGAAGCGTACCGTAAATACTTTGCAAGGCGGGCAGGAGTTGGTGATCGATCAGATCCTGATAGCGCCACAATTTTGCCGGACTGTAACCACCGATGGAGTGATGAAAATAAGAGGTGACGGCTTCATTAAAGACACTGTTGATGCCAACACTTAAATTTAGTACACGAAAATCAGTGCTGTCCGCGAGGATCTGTTGGTCGGCGGGTGTAGGCTGATAATAGGAGGCCAATTGTGTTTCAGGTACGAAATTATCCTTGTTGAGATACCTTTTATCTAGCGCCATTAAATCAATGATCAGTAAAAAGCTCAAGAGCACAAATACGGACACGGTTTTTAATTTATCCCTGAGATAGGCCCATAGGATCACAAACATTGCAGCGATAAATAACAGGCTGCGAATGGCATCATAACGGAACAAAGAAGCCCGGTCCGCATGAATACTTCCACTGAGCATTTCCATTGCCCGTTGCCCCAATTGCTGACTTAGCCGAGCATCGCCTGCACCGGTGTAATTGAGCAGACCACTGACAATGATCCAAAGCAGTATGATTAAACCTACGGTTACGTACAATGCCTTTTTCAAGGCTTCTAAGGAGAATTGCTTATCCGCTTTTCCTTCCAATACATCATGTAATGCCCAGCAGGCCATAATCACGAAAGTGAGCTGGGGGATCACCATGATCATGGACGGGGTTCTGAACTTATTGTACAGGGGAAGGTAGTGAAACAAAATACGGTTGAAGGCTTCGAAATTCGCTCCCCAGGCCATCAATATACTGACGAGGGTTAAGGCCAGCAACCACCATTTGTGTTTGCTTCTGATCAGAAACAACGACAAAATGAACAAAAAGCAAATAATAGCCCCAAAGTAAACCGGGGTGGTAAAGGGTTGTGGTCCCCAATAGAGTGTCGCGTTTACAATGCCGGCAGCCTGCTGACCTCCGGCGCCAAGTTGGGTCAGTTTCTGGTAGGTGGCTGATTGCGACAAGAAGTCTTCTGAATGGGGGGGGCCTCCGTAAATGTTGGGGATGAGAATAGAGAACGTTTCTAATTTACCCAAACTCCACTTAAAAGCGTAATCAATGTCCAGACCTCCTTTGGTGATTTTCGTATTGTTGTTTTCTTTTAAAGTTAATTTCGACTGGCTGTTCCGGATAGAGTATTTGGCATAATCCTGCGTTATCATGATATGCGGAAGGGAGGGAAGTACAGCCAAGACACCCGTTCCCAGGCAGACCAGGGAGGCGATAAAAAAGGAGCGAAGCTGTTTTTCTTTCAGGGCGTAAATAAATCGCCATATGACCAGAAAGAGCAATAAAATGGCGGTATAATAAATGATCTGGTAATGGTTGTTATAAATCAGCAACATAGCCGATAAGGTGGTGACGATTCCACCAATGAGGTATTTTCGGTTATAAATCAAAAGAATGCCGGCCAGCACCGGTGCCATCCATGCCATGGTTAACATTTTCGTGATATGTCCCACACCGATGATGATGACGTTATAAGAAGAAAAACCGTAGGCCGCTGCGCCAAACAGCCGGATCCAATACTTGAACCCGAGTACGGCCAGCAGGAAATACATCCCCAGCATGGCAATAAAAAGCATGTTTACCGGTTCCGGCAGCCACAGCGTGGTGACTTTATTGAGAATAGTGGCTTTGTTGGAGGCAGGACCTGTATATACCAAATAAGTCGGCATTCCCCCAAACATGCTGTTGCTCCACAAGGGCATTTTCCCCGTTTCTTGATAAAATTGCTTTGCCTCATGTGCCATGCCTTCTACCTGAACCATGTCTGGTTGCCGCACTTCCTCCCCATTGAGAACAGGATAACAGTAAATGACAGCTAGTAGGATGAATGCGATTATAGCGTATAAATGCGGAAGTACTTCTTTTTTCCAATTGATCTGCATGGTATTATCATTTGAAATGAAGGTGCAAGATAGTGTTTTGCCAAAAATAATAGAAGGCGGCCCGTGGGGAAATCACTTTTTCCTGAAAAACAACCTTACCGGTATTCCGCTTAAGTTGAAATGCTTTCTTAACTGATTTTCCAAGTATCTTTTATAAGGTGGCCTGATGTCTTTCGGATGATTGCTGAAAAAGGCAAAAGAAGGTATCGCTGTGGGCAACTGGGTGACGTACTTGATATTGACGTTATAACCGCGTACCATAGGTGGCTGATGTTGTTGAATGGCTTTGAGCATCACATCATTGAGTCTGGAGGAGGGGATGCGTGTTTGCCGGTTCGCATAGACCGCAAGTGCAGTCTCCAACGCCTGAAAGATGCGTTTCTTTTCAAGGACCGACGTGAACAGAATAGGGACATCCGTAAAAGGCGCCAGCTTTGCTTTTAAGGCCTTTTCATAGTCACGAGCGGTATTGGTGTCTTTTTGGATCAAATCCCACTTATTGACCAGCAGCACAATTCCTTTTCCTTTCTTCGCGGCCATGGCGAAGATGTTAAGGTCCTGAGCGGTAATGCCTTTTGCTGCGTCCAGAAGCAACAGGCAGACATCAGCTTCATCCACGGCTTTCACGGCTCGGATCACAGAATAAAATTCCAGGTTCTCGTGTACTTTGTTTTTACGCCGGATTCCCGCGGTATCAATCAGTATAAAGTCTTTACCAAACAACTGGTAGCGGGTATGAATGCTGTCGCGTGTGGTCCCGGGAATTTCCGAGATGATGTTTCTTTCTTCGCCTACTAGCAGATTGAGTAGAGAAGATTTACCAACGTTTGGCTGGCCAATGATGGTAATACGTGGCAATGCTTCTGTATCGTTTGGCGTGCTTTCCTGCTTTGGAATAAAAGAAACAAGTGTGTCCAGCAGTTCTCCGGTGCCGCTTCCGGTTATGGAAGAAAGGAAAAACAGGTGTTCAAATCCCAGACTATAAAACTCCGATGCATCCAGCATACGTTGGTGGTTGTCTACCTTATTTACGACCACCAATACGGGTTTGGTTGTTCTTCTGAGCAGGTTGGCCATTTCTTCGTCGGGATTGGTGATTCCTGTGGTAACATCACAAACAAACAGGATCAAATGCGCTTCTTCCATGGCCAGCCGGACCTGTTTACGGATCTCCCGTTCGAAGATATCTTGCGAATGGGAGATGAAGCCACCGGTGTCAATGACATTAAAATATTGGCCGTTCCAGTCGGCTATACCGTATTGCCGGTCCCTGGTTACCCCACTGATATCATCCACGATGGCCTTACGCGCTTCGATAAGTCGGTTGAAGAGGGTAGATTTTCCTACATTGGGCCTGCCTACGATGGCTACTGTAAATCCTGCCATTGCTATGTTTTAATGGTATCCGTATTCTTTTAAAAAATGGTCCTTATCCCGCCACTTGTCCCGAACTTTTACATGTAATTCCAAAAATACCTTTTGTTCCAGAAAGCTTTCGATATCCTGACGGGCCAGCGTGCCTAACTTTTTAATGCTCCGGCCTTTTTCCCCAAGCAGGATTCCTTTCTGACTCTGTCTTTGGACGACAATGTCTGCAGCTATCTTGGTTAAGGTGGTTTTTTCTTCAAATTGACGGACAAGCACGGTAGTCTGGTAGGGGATTTCCTCCCTGAAGAGGTTGTATAGTTTTTCCCGGATCAATTCCGCGACAAAGAAGCGCACAGGCCGGTCGGTAAGCATGTCTTCGGGATAAAAAGGCGGTCCTTTGGGCAATAGCCCGACGATAGCGTTAAGCAGCTCGTCCACATTTTGTTTTTGAAGGGCGCTGATCCCGATGATATCTGCCCAATTCCCCGTCTTAAAGGTTGCTTTTAGCTGCGCAAGCTGATCCGCTGATATCAGATCACATTTGTTGATTACCAGAATGCGTGGGGACTTTATGGGAAGGTTTTCTACCAGCGATTGCAAGGCGGGTGGATTGTCTCTTCCGTCCATCAAAACAAGCGCCACATCGGCGTCTTCCATGGCCATCTTAACCGCCCCCATCATTTTTTCCTGCAATTTATATTGGGGCGTAATGATGCCCGGTGTATCGGAGAATACGATCTGATAGTCCGGTTGGGTTAATATGCCAAGGATACGGTGTCGGGTCGTCTGTACCTTATGCGAGGTAATGGCCAGTTTTTCCCCAGTCAACACATTGAGCAATGTGCTTTTTCCCGCATTGGGTTTTCCTAAAAGATTGACAAATCCAGCCCGGTGTGTCATTCAACGAAATTTGCAGCAAAGGTAACTTTATCTACTCACAAAAAATAAGGGTATTTTAATTACAAAAAGCCGGTAGGAATACTACCGGCTTTGATTGCGGGGCACGAAAGAAGAAATTATGCCGGAGGGTTTTTATCCGTATCTTCTTTTTTATGGCCTCTGATTTTCTGGATGATCTCCCGGAAGTGTTCTCCGGCAGGCTCTCTTCCCCCAAGACCGTAGGCAAGGGCTATTACGACGGCCACGGCGCCGATGGTTAACCCGAAGGCCAGTTCTACGATCTCGTTGGCGAAGCCCATGGCTCGTAGTGCCATACCCAGAAACAGTGCCAGCGCACCATAACGTACGACGGAGGCAATGAAGGCATTCTTTTCCGAACGGATCATTCCATTATAAATCAGGACAGAGATGAAGTTCCCGATAAGCAGAATCACTAAGCCAAAAGCTATAGAACCTGTTACATCGAGGATCTGATATAAGATAAAGGTCAATTGATCTAACTGCAGTATTTCTACAGCGGTGATTACGCCAAAGAAAACGATAAAAAAATACAGGACATTGGCAATGAGCGTGGAAAATGAGGTGCCGGGACCGATCATGTTTTGCAACTGCATTTTTTCGGCCATTTTGTCGAGTCCTAAATTCTGGAACAACCCTGTTAAGAACTTGGTCAGGTACTTTCCTCCCCAAATGAAAATAATCAGTATCACAGCTGCGATGATTACACTACCTATAATTTCTATAAACTGCGACAGGATCATATTGAGCGGATCGGAGATGGACTCCAGTTGCAAGGAATTAATCGCTTGAATCAACAATGGAATGAAAATCACCAAGAAGACGACAGTCTGGATTACTTTCACTATCTTATCGGTGTCTTTAAATCCTGTTTTATCTACCCACTTGCTAACAAAACCGCCTCCGAAGGAAATCAGGCTTGAAACCAGTTTGGCTAATACATAACCTACAAAACCAATGATCAAAGCGGCGATCAGATGAGGAAGGAATAACAAGAATTCTCCTACCATCGCTTCCAATGGCGTAAGTACGGAACTGATACCTAGGGTCTCCAAAACAATTAAAAATACAATCACCATGATCAGATAATAGAAGAGGCTACCGATCATTTTATTGGTGTCTTTGCCATTTGAGATTTTACTAAACAACTTTTCGTCCAGGTTGGTCCGGTGAAGAAGACGGACGATCAGGCTCTTGACTCCCTTGGCGATAAGCCAGCCTATCAAAAGAATGATCAGCGCCCCAAGAACATTGGGTAAGGTTACAGCAATTCTATCTGTGAAATTGTTTAAGGTTTGTGTGAAATCCATAGATGCGTTTTTTGAGTTAAAAAATAAAATTATACCACGCAAGGGCTCATGCTCTTGCCTGCCAGGAGAATGCGGGATAACGCATGTATATATTTTTGTGCAGGTACCGGAAAGTGTAATTTGTAGGGTAGAACCGGCTGCGAATGCTACAATACTTTAACTCCTTGTTGTACAAAGATAAGGAAAAAACAGGGAAATTTTAACAAATTTGTAACGCTTTAGGATATACGGCTAATTATTAGCTGTATCAAATGTTTTTCCGTTTAAATTTCAAACTATTTAAAATCACGGCATTAAAATAGATAACATCAAATCGTTACGGGCGGTTTTTTCCCCGAACAACAGGGGTTAGGCCCATTTCTTCGGCTTTTTTCAACATAAAGGCCCGGGCAGCCTCCTTGTCGTTCGTAATCACCCCATCGAGAATGGCTTCACGAATGGCGTTTTTGATGTCCCCGACTGCTCTGCTCGGCCTAAGGGCAAAGGTCTGCATAATCTCCTCTCCCGTGATGGGCGGTTGCCAATTGCGTATGCGGTCTTTTTCTTCTACCTCTTTTAGTTTTTCGCGAACCAGCTCAAAGTTCTCTTTATATCTTTTGACCTTTTGCTTGTTCTTAGAGGTAATGTCCGCATTACACAACAACATCAAGGCCTCCAGGTCTTCGCCCGCATCAAAGAGCAGGCGGCGTAAGGCGGAATCCGTGATATTGTCTTTGGTCAGACTGATTGGACGCAGGTGCAAAGCGACCAATTTGCGTACGAACCGCATCTTTTCATTAAGCGGCAGCTTAAGTTGTTTGAATATCTTTGGAACCATCCGGCTACCGACTACCTCGTGACCATGAAATGTCCAGCCTTGTTGGGAATCAAAACGCTTGGTGGCGGGCTTGGCAATGTCATGTAAAATGGCTGCCCAGCGCAGCCAAAGGTCATTGGTGTGCAGGCTGAGGTTGTCCAGCACTTGTATGGTGTGGTAAAAGTTGTCTTTATGCCCTTTCCCATTTCGGACTTCCACTCCTGCCAACTGGGCCATTTGTGGAAAGATCAATTGCAGTAAACCGGTATTAAACAATAGTTTAAAACCAATGGAAGGTTGATCGCTAAGAATGATCTTGTTGAGTTCATCAGAGATACGTTCCCGTGATACAATCCGAATTCTTTCCACGTTTTTCTTTATACCTTCGTAGGTGTTGTCCGCTATATGAAACTGTAATTGACAAGCAAAACGCACCGCGCGCATCATGCGTAAGGGATCATCGCTGAAGGTGAGAGAAGGATCCAGCGGTGTACGAATGGTCTTTTTTTTCAGGTCTTCCAATCCGTTAAATGGGTCGATGAGCTCACCGAAGCCTTTAGGAGTGAGGTTGATAGCCAGGGCGTTAATCGTAAAATCTCTTCGGTTCTGATCATCCTGCATCGTCCCGGGTATTACTTCTGGTTTCCGGGAGTGTGATTGATAACTTTCTTTGCGTGCGCCAACAAATTCTATTTCGTATCCATTCCATTTGATCTGTGCGGTGCCGAAGTTTTTAAAAAAGTGTACTTCTGGGTGGGGATGCAACTGTTTCGCTGTTGCATGGGCCAGCTGAATACCATCTCCCAGGCAGACAATATCCATATCTTTAGAAGGACGATCCAGTATCTTATCCCGTACGAAACCACCGATCAGATAACAGGGAACGGCGATTTCGGCGGCGGCCTTGGCTATCAAATTGAATATCTTTAACTCTTCTTCAGCACAGTCGATATACATGCGAAACGGTTTTTGGGGCAAAAATAAGGCTTTTCTTTGGTCGCTTCCTGATGAAATTAAGGCATAAAGCTGTAGCTTTATAAAAGTGGTGGAGCGTAAAGCCCACTGATGCCGATAGGCTCGGTGGGATGTAAGCGACCATTAGCCTTAAGTTAAGGTGTATTGACGGATAGTTTCTGGACT
>CAYXRN010000093.1:0-12810 GCA_964467635.1 uncultured Chitinophagaceae bacterium
ACATTATGGCAGCAGTAAAAACCAAACAAACAGAAGCGGACGTTCGTGAATTTATCAACGCTTGCCTGGGCAATGAACAAAAGAAAAAAGACAGTCTTAAACTACTGGAATTGATGCAGCAGGTTACAGGCTACGAACCGAAAATGTGGGGAGCGGCTATTATTGGCTTCGGAAAATATCACTATAAATCTGAAAAAAGCCGCCAGGAAGGTGATTGGCCACTTGTTGGATTTTCACCAAGAAAAACAGCAATATCTTTATATGTTTATTCGGGTTGTCTGGGGCAAGATGAATTACTTAAAAAATTAGGAAATTTCAAAATGGGGAAAGCCTGTATATATGTCAAAAGGTATTCCGATATTAACCCGAAAATACTTAAAAAACTTATACGCTCAACAATTGTATTCCTACAATCTAAGTATAACTAGGAAGCCTGTATCTGCCAACATCCTGTTGGACTATGGCCTACAGGGTCCGATGTTTTCGGTTTTGTAATACATCCAAAAAAAGTAGTAACTTAGCCTTGCAGAAAAAAAAGATATTTATGGCAGACAAAGAGATTTTGGGCCCTCAGAAACTGGGGCCTCTAACCCCGCTTGTGGGTGAATGGGAGGGGAATGTGGGTGTAGATTTATCCTACCACAATAAAGACGATGAAACCACCCATACTTCCTATTTTGAAAAGGCATGGTTTAAGCCAATTCCCATACAGGAGAATGGAAGGCAATCTATGGAAGGACTCACGTATCAATCGACTGCATGGCGACATGGTGAAGAAGCCATGGATCCGTTTCACGATGAAGTGGGTTATCTTCTTTGGGACAAAGAAAATGGACAGGTGATTCGTTCGGTGGTTTTTGGTCGTGGAATAGCGATTTTGGCCGGAGCTGATGCCAGGGCCCGCGATACAGAGATTCATTTCAAAGCCTCTCCCGGAGATCCTTGCTATGGTATTCTCCAGAATAAATACCTGTTGGGGCGTGCCGAGCTAAAGAGTTTTGAAAGCACTTTTAAATTTAATGAGGACGGGTCTTTTACGCATTCCTCTGATATTATTCTTAAGCTTGGCGCATTGGATGGTAAAGAAATGCATCATACAGATGTTAATACCTTACACCGTGTCAAGCGGTATCACCCGGGTGCCGAATTTCAATAAAAGCTTTGTACGGCATGTTGTAAAACCGATTGGCTGTTGATCGATGGGTTTCAAATGTTTAAAAATTAAGCTTGTATTGTATTAAATGCCGACACGCGATCTGGCTCGTACATGCAAATAGTGATAATAACACGTCTAGCTTCGACGGAGGCAGTGGCAAATCGCATGAAGTTCGAAGCTGAAAGATCTTTAGTTTGATGATTGCAAGATAAGCGGTATAAGGGTAAGCCAAATACCGCTTGTTTTTAGAATAGGTTCTGTGGAACCTTACTGGGTTTTGAGCGCTAAAGATCAGCATCAGGATGACTTTCTGCTTACATGGGCAGGCCGGGTTAATTGAATTATTCTGTTTCCGGTGTCACGGGTTATTTTTCATGCCCGGGTTCTGATTGATGATTTTTGGTGCAAACTGCAGTACCAATCGTTCTGGCCTGAGCTTAAAGGTGGCTTTTACCTCCCCGTTTGCATCATAGAGCGTATGCGTAGTTTTAACGAGGGATTTATAATCTGGATCGACAAAGAGCCTTCGCATGTCGAACCATCTGTAACCTTGTAACGAAAATTCACGAGTCCTTTCTTCAAAGATAAAAGCGATCAAGCTTTCCTGATTAGCTTTTATGGAATCGGGCACCTCGGCATCTGAGGCTGGCATTCTGTTTTTGCGCAATGTTTCCAAATCAGTTACTGCCCCGTCGGGGTCATTTAGTCTGGCTTTGCACTCTGCTCTTAACAGATATAATTCTGGCAAGATAACACCAAATTGTGTATTGGTAGGCGAAGTTCTTCTTAGCAGCCCTTTGGGATAGTCAGAACCGGAAAAAGTAGATTTTGAGAAGAATTTAAGTCTCAGGTCTGATGAACGGTATAAAGCTGTGGCTTGAGGGGTTAGCACAAGCTCATTATTTAGGAAAGACCAGCTGTTGACAAATTGTTTCCCATATAGAACTTCCTCGTTATTGGGCACGAGCGGATAATTCGGTCCAAACGAACCTATCGGCATGAACTCACCATCAGAGGCAAAAGCTTGATTGTAATCGTACAATTTTATGGGTATGCTTGCCGTTGATATATCGTTTAAGGAAGCATTCAGTAGGGGCAGGGCTTTATCATACATTCCCATGAAAACATAAACTTTTCCAAGAAGGCCTTCAGCCGCGGCTTTGGACATACGTAGTCGTTCTGTAGTGCGGGCGGGCAGATCGGCAATAGCTGTTGTAATATCCTTTATAATAAAGTCATATACATCCTGCACTGTAGCTCTGGTGAAATGAGTTGCTGTTACATCGGCTTCAGTGACGATAGGAAACCCAAGGTCTGTGGCTGCTGAAGCCCGGTTGTAGGGCTTGCCATAATAGTTAATTAACAGAAAATAGGTCCATGCTCTTCCTGCCATCGCCTCTGCGCGGATTGACTTTTTTTCTTCCTCGGTGCCATCAGAAGCACCCATTACTTCATTAATAATTTTATTATAGGTATAAATGTTTTTCATGGGTACTATCATTTCATTGGGGTCCTGGTCTGGTTCATATATCACATTTTCCCAACGAAATAACCTTTGTGTTATTAAATTGGCCCCGGCAAAATAGGGATCTACAGCGGCTACTTCATCGCCCAGAACCACCTGGGGACTGGATGCTCCAAAGACGGCTGCAATATTCAGTAAAATGAGGTTGTCTAAAGATTTGTCGTAATCAGTGGTCGTTGTTGCAATCAGCTTTCCTTTTGGAATTACTTCCAGAAAGTCTTTTTTACAGGAGATGAGTCCCATGAGGAAAAACAGCAGAGAAAAGCTTTGTATGTGTTTGATCATATTTTCCATTTTAGTCGTTTTTTAGTGTTAAAAGGTTATATGTGCTCCTAGGGTAATCGTTTTCTGATTGAAAGGCATGCTCCTGTGCCCATGGATGGCATCCTGAAACTCAGGGTCAATGTCATATTTATTGGCTTTCCATAACGCCAAATTGGATATTTGGATGCGTAGCGTAAGGTCGTCTGTTTTAATCTTATCAACTAGAAAACTCGGTAAACTATAAGAAAGGGTCATGTCCCTTATCTTTATATAAGAAGCATTTAATATATTGATGTCAGCGAATTTATAATAATTGATATCCCTCCTGCTATCACTTACCGAGGGGTCAGATACATAAGCGGGGATATTGGTAAAAGCTTCATCACCCGGCTTCTTCCATCGATCCTGGAACTCAGTATATAAGTTTCCTGTGGTCAGGTTGGCTTTGTTCGAATTAAGAAAGGCAATCCTATGCCGCATTCTGTCCGTATAATAAGGATTAACGTCTCTTCTCATGACATATCCCAGATTGTATACAGCATTGATACTAAAGCTCAAATTTTTATATCTGATGGTATTTGATACGCCACCACTCCATTTAGGTTGATAGGTTCCCATGAACAGGATATCACCGGGTGCAGCGGCGTTTTTTTCTTTTGAAACAGACTTGTCTGACAAACGTATCATTGGATCACCCAGTGTGTCCAGCCCTGCATACCTGTAGGCAAATAAGGCGAAGGCCGGGAATCCGGCAAGGTAATTTTGTTCGATCTTTTGGTCACCTGTAGTGATAGGAGAAAGCGTGTTGAGCTTAGTTATCTTGTTGTAGTTGTAGGCTAAGGTGAGGATTGTATGCCAGCTAAAGTTCTTGTCGGCTACATTCATGGACTGGATTGTAACTTCAATACCTTTATTTTGCAGATCCCCGAAATTTCCGATGATAGCACTGTAGCCGGTAAAAATATTAGTACTTAATTTACCCAAAAGGTTGGTTGTCTTTTTCTGGTATAAATCAATGGACCCGCTTAGGCGGTAGTCCAGCAAGGAGAAATCTAGGCCGAAGTTTACTGTTTTGGTGCTTTCCCAGGTGAGTCGTCTGTTTGCCGGGGTGTAAATCATAAGGCCTACTCCTCCGGGCAAAAAAGAGCTGCTTTTAGGGGCCATTATATCAAATGAAGAGGCCGTACCTGGCAGGGGCGAATTGCCTGTAATTCCATAAGTGGTTCTTAAGGCAAAATGATTTAACCAATCCATATCATCCATAAATCTTTCGTTGCTGATGATCCACTTTGCCCCTAAGCTCCATACGGGCCTGTTTTGAGCGGATTTGTCTATGCCAAATAAATTGCTTTGATCAATCCGCCAACTTGCGTTAAGCGTGTACTTATCATTATAGGTGTAAGCTGCATTTGCATAATAGGAAACAAAACGTGTCTTTATTTCAGACTGGTTAAAGGCATCCTCTGTCAGTGTGCTCTTCCCGAGATCGTTGGACATCACGGGATCTGTCACGCCAGTGCTTCCTAAAGTAGCGTAATCTATTGGTACAAAAGTTTGTAACATTTCGTTATACCCCCGGACAGTGCTTCTGTTGCTGGAAGTGAGTTGTTCCTGGGCTTCCTGTCCTAACAGTATTGTGAGCTGATGCACGCGGTCGTTCCACGCATTGTCATAGATCAGTTGATTTCTAATTGTCCAATTTAGCTGGTTCCTGTCGATAATTGAATATTTTCCACCTTCCGCCGGTAAATAATAAATTGGTATTGAGGTGTCTGTAGGGGCGACGGTAAACTGAACCACTTCGGTTCTTACCGGATAACTTTTTGTGTCATCGTATTGGTACGTTTTATTTGTGCCTTTTATATATCCATAAACTCCTTCAAATCTTAGTCCTTTAAATAAGTTTATGGTTGCACCGCCAATGATACGGGCAGTAAGCTCATTACTTTTGGTATAGCCGTCGTTAAAATCATCCAAAGGGCTGTAATCGAGATTAATATGGCTTCTCTTCTGAAATGCGATACGCTGCGAATCGCTGAGGTAGCCCATGTATGGCATAGAAAGGTTGTCGCCGTTGGCGTCTTTGAATAGCTGGTAGGGGTAAAAGCGATTGTCAATGGCCACTTGCCGTTTGGCGCTTGTTATCCGGTTTCTCAGATCAGTGATCAGATAAAACCTGATGTGATTGTTGAGCTTGAAGTCCTGTCTCAAGTTGATATCGTATGCATTATCTTTATTACCCGGTCTGTCGTCACGGGTGCCGGTATAGGCCAGCGAACCGTAAACAGAGTAGTGCTTTCCTCCACCTGTTACCGATAGGGTGTGATGTGTCAATATTGCATTGCGGTACCAAAGGTCTTTTATTTGTGTGATATTATTAATGGCCGATAAACTGTCGAGGCTTTTGTCCGCTTCAGCCTTGGAAATAAGGCCGCGGTATTGGTTATACAAAATGAGCTGTTCGGGTGAAATGCCCGTACTGCCCAGGTTATGGTAGGTAGAAACGGTATTCCATGGGTTGAGGGCCGGATTGAATGTAGCTCTGGCGGCTTCTACAAACTGCTTACTGTTCATCATCGGAAAATAAGCGATATTGGGTTTTCCCCGGAAACTGATAAAACCGTCGTACTGGACTTTTATTTTTTCGTTTGGCTTTCCTTTTTTCGTAGTGATGACAATAACGCCATTGGAGGCACGCGATCCCCAGATAGAAGCTGCCGTTGCATCTTTTAGTACCGTTATATCCTTGACGTTCTGTGGGTTTATAGCCGCTACATCATCCATGGGAATTCCGTCTACGACATATAAAGGATTACGGTTAGTCCCGTAATAATTGCCGGAACTTGTTGGAATGCCGACGGTGGATAACCCCCTGATTAAAAACGGATTTTGGGCGGCACTCGGGGAATTATTGACGGTTAGGCCAGCTACCAGCCCATCCATTCTCTTGAGAATATTCATACCGGTAGAGCGATTTTCAATGATATCCATGGAAGGTTTGGAAAAGGAACCTGCGCTTCTTTCTTTGGCAATTGTTTGATAACCTGTAGATATGGTAACCTCTGCCAATTTTTGATTGACGGGATACAAGGTCACATTCAGTCTGTCTTGATCAACTACTGTCAGCGCTTTGCTTTGGTAACCAATAAAGGTAAAAAGAAGGATGTCACCCCGTTGAGGAATGTGTATAGTAAAACTTCCGTCAGCATCTGTTAAACTACCATTATCGGTGCCTTTTACCCTAATAGTGACTCCGACTAATGGATTATCGTCCGGATCTTTGACCTGACCGCTCACAATCAGGGAATCTTGCAAGGATGACTTTGCTTCCTGCAGTTTTAAAGGAGCGTAATTCACCACTATTGTACTATCAAAGATGCTGTATTTTAAAGGTTGACCGTTCAGACAGGCTGAGAGTGCCTGCTTTATTGGCACATTATTAAGGTTGATCGTCACCGGATGAGACTGATTTTTCACTTTGTTGCTGTAGACGAAGTCATAACCGGTTTGACTGGTAATCTCATGAAAAGCAGCGGTGATAGGCGCGTCTTTTAATGATAGAGTAATATCTTGCGCCATGGCACGGACCTGTAACTGCAGTGTACCAATGAACATAAACCATCTAGCGCATTTTATGAGCCGGAGGCGCTGAAAAATAGTGGTTGGCATTTTATAAGGAAATATGTTGTCGCGTAGAAAAAGCTTCATGTTTTTACTAATTTAGGGTTCTGTTATTGATATAGAGGTGCCTTGATGATTCTGGTTTCTGATGAGCAGGTACGATCACTCCTGTTGCTGTCTGGGCAGTATCAGTGCGTTTCTTTATAATCTACTATTATTTTCTTTCCGGTGATTGTGAATTTTACGTTTGCTGCGGTCTGTAATATTTTTAGCGCTACCGATAAATGCGTACTCCGTTTAAAACGGCCATTTAGTAAAACATCTTTAGTGTCACTGTATTCTACCTCAATATCGTACCATCGCGACAGTTGCCGCATGACCTCTTTTAAAGACGAGTTATTGAAAACGAAGTAATTATTTTTCCAGGCGATAACGCTTTCCAGGTCTACACGTGTTCGTTTCGTTAACTTTCCGTTTCTGTCAATTTCAGCCTGATTCCCAGGCAATAAAATTACTTCTGGGGTATCTTTTGTCATGGAGCGGAGGCTGATCTTTCCCTCCAGCACGGTTGTTCTTAGCTTCCTTTCATCCGGATATGCTTTGATGTTAAAGTGCGTTCCCAATACCAGGATCTCTGCCCTGTCATTAACGTTGACTATAAATGGGAGGGCTGCGTTTTCAGCTACCTCGAAGTAAACCTGTCCGCTCACCTTGACCTTGCGTTGATGCCCGTTAAATGCCACGGGATAGCGAATAGAAGACGCCGCATCCAGCCATACTTTTGTGCCATCAGCAAGAGTTATCCTGTATTGCCCTCCCCTTGGCGTTGATAGGGTGTTAAGGGGTGTTTCCCTTTCAGTTTCAGGTCCCACCGCTCTGTTGGTCCCTTTGGAAGGCAGGGGTAGCGGACTCGTATTTTGGACCGTGTAAACTATTTGACCGTTGTCTACTTTTACCACATTGCTGTTTCCCTGTTGCGCTAATTGTCCGCTATGCACGCTATCCAGGATGATCTGTGTTCCGTTCCCCAAAGTAAGTACTGCTCGGTTACCTCCCGGAGGTCTATCATTTTGAAGATGGGCCTCCTGATCTGCTGACTGGGTTTTGGTGTTGGTCTGGTTGGTCAAAACCCAGTATCCTCCGGTCAACAGCAGCATTAACAGAACAGAGGCCACCGCCATTTTTCCCCATAGGGCTCTTTGTGTTCGTCTGCGTGTCTGGCTGTTTTCCCACGTCTTGGCCTGTTGCCTGATACGTTGTAACAGTTGTTCCCAGTCTTTGTGCTGTCGTGTGGCTTTGGCATCGGTTTTATCCCAGAACCGCCACAGATCCTCTTTTATGGGATTATCGTTGCCAAGTTCTGAAAAAAGCACCCAGAATTCCCGTATTTCCGCGGGGGTGCCCGTATCATGAAGATATTGCTGAAATAAATAGCGTAACCTTTCGGGGTTTGATGACATAGTTTATGGTTATATGCATAAGACGGTACGAATTGAACAAAGGGACTATCGCTCGAAAAAAAAATTGGAAATGGGCCGGAAGGCTCCCCGCCGGCCTTGAATCGTCAGCTCAGGAAGAACAACATCGACAGCCCCGCCTCGCCGGAATTATTTTTACGCAGGTAGGCGCTGATGGATTTGGTGGCTGAAACGATGCTGTTTTTTACCGTGTTGCGCGAAAGGTTCAGCGCTTGTGCGATTTGTTCATGGGTTAATCCCTCTTCCCGGCTGAGCTGGTATATCAACCTACGTTGTGGGGGCAACTGGCGGATCGCTTCTATAAGCAATTGTCTCGTTTCGGCATCAATTAGCAATTCATCGGCGGGTTTTGTTGGTTCTGAATCCATACGGGCGATGTAAGCCTGTTGAAGACGGGCATGGCGACTGGCCGCCCGGAGAAAATCGATGGCTTTGTGGTAGGCTACTTTATGCAGAAATTTGTCCAATTGCCGGATTTCAGACAACAATTCTCTCCCGACCCACAGCTTGACAAAAACATCCATGACAATTTCTTCGGAAATCTCGGGCGATTTGGTGACGCCGAGCATGTATTGATACAACTTATTCCGGTAGCGTTCAAACAAGGTGTTGAATGCCGATTCATCCCCTGAAGCTACCTGTTGTAGCAACATGGCATCATCATGTACAGGAGTGGTGGACAAGTGCAACTGGTCTTTATTTGGCGTCAAAAGTACATAAAAGATTATTAGTGCCATGAACTTGCGAGAACCTTTTGAGACCACTGCGCTGGTGAACTCGACAAGAAACAGGCATATCACGCATTTTAGCACTAAAGGACGCGCCAAGAAGAGGTTTTGCCGAAAGGAGCGTTTCCAGGTAAAATTGTCCGCTGCTGAGTTGAAGATGGAACTGCTAAAGCCGGCGTGGCTTTGCCCGACAGGCCTGGAGCCGCTTTTTAGCAATTCTGATCAAATTAAAGAACAATCCGGAACATTTAAAATAGAAAAATAGTAAAATATATTTCATTTTATTTTAATGATTATAGAAATGGTCCTATATTTGTTGGGTAATGGAGAAGTAATTTTTAGCAGGATGAATATTGACTTGTACATAGCCAAAAAATACCTCAGGCACCTCTCCGGGAGTACTGGTGCCAACAAACTCCATTCTCCATTTGCTTATGAGTTCTATACCAATTTATTAAAAGACCATAGAAGATATTACTCTTTCCGAGCTATAGAGAAAAGAAGGGACCAGTTGCTCCGTGATCATTCCGTGTTGCCGGTTACAGACCTTGGCGCCGGCCCCAAATTTCCGCGTGCTAGCCGCAGGGTTAGCGATGTAGCCAAGTATTCGGCCAAACGCGCGAGATACGGCCAATTGCTTTACCGGATGGTCAATTACTTTAACCCTAAAAACATCCTTGAACTGGGAACCTCCCTGGGTATATCTACCTCCTATTTGGCCTCTGCCCGTTCGCGAAGCCAGGTTACCACGCTTGAAGGCTGGCCGGAGATTTTAAATCTCGCCAGAGAAACCTTTAAAGTGCTGAAATTAAACAATATTACGACCGTAGAGGGTAATTTCGATGATACGCTGGATGGTGTTTTGGAGGCGATGCCAGCCATTGATCTGGCCTTTATAGATGGAAATCATCAGAAGGAGCCTACGTTGAGGTATTTTGAGAAATGCCTATCCAAAGTGCATAACAATTCCATATTAATATTTGATGATATTTATTGGAAGCCCGATATGGAAAATGCCTGGAATGAAATCAAGGCCCACCCGGAAGTCCGCCTCACTATTGATACCTTCCATGTTGGTATTGTGTTTTTCCGGAAGGAAATCAGGAGTAAGCAGCATTTTAAATTTAGGTATTGAGCTGAAGGCCTTTAAGTCGAAGAAGCCTACCTTTGCAATTATGCAACATTCCTTTTTTTTAAGAAAGTTGTTTTCTTGCCTTTCCCTGGGACTCATTGGATGTACTTTGTTTTTGGGGTCGGCATGCGAGTCGGGCTATAAGCAGGAAAACAGGCAACAGGTGCCGGATTCTGTCTTTCATTCCAGCCGCCTTTCCGAACTCACTGATTCCATCAGGCAATTTCCGGATAGTTCAAAATTTTACTTTGAAAGAGGGGCGTTGTTGTTCGTTACGAAAGATTTCAAAAATGCCAAAAAGGATTTCCAGAAGGCACTCGACCTGGATCCGTTTATTTCAGCATATGCTACCGCGCTGGGACAGCTTTATTTTAGCCAGCATTTCCCTGATTCTGCTATTCGGTATTTCCGGCAGGCTGTTCGCATCGATACCGCCAACCAGCGTGCTCGTCTTCAACTGGCGTTGGTTTTACTGCAGCAAGGGCAATACCAGGAAACTTTGAAACAGACCGATACTTTATTGAAGCGCGACAGTCGATTGACGCAGGCGCTGGGTTTGCAGTCACAGGCCTACCAGGCTTTAGGGGACACGGTTAAGGCCTTACAGGTGATGGAAAAAGTTATCAGCATTCCTCCGGTGAATTATGATGCCCTCATGCGGATGGGGGACTTGTTGCTCAGCCGAGGTGATAAAGAAGCCCTTACCTTTTACAAAAGGGCTGCTGAGAAAGATTCTGCTGCCGGTGAGCCTTTTTATTGCATGGGGTTGTACTATGAAAGAAAAGGCCTGAGGCAACAAGCGATAGGTTTTTACAACCAGGCGATAATCAGAGAGGTCGACTTTGCGCTTGCCTATACACATCTGGGGCGATTGTATGAGCAGGCAGGAAATTGGGAAAAGGCCAAAGAAATATTTAATTTAGCCATTAAAACCAGCCCGACTAGCGCTGCAGCTTATTATCATAGAGGGCTGGCTAATGAACGACTTAATCATATCCAAGCTGCCATTGCCGACTATAAGCAGGCCTTGGTTTTTAATGAGAATTATAAACAGGCGAAAGCTGCTTTAAAAAAAATTGAAAAATTAACATTATAAATTATTTACATTGATACAGGATAATATCTATATCGCTCCCTCCTTATTAGCAGCTGATTTCCTTGAAACAGGGAAGGAGGTGGAAATGGTTAACAATAGCGAGGCGTCCTGGCTGCATCTGGATGTCATGGATGGACGTTTTGTGCCGAACATTAGCTTTGGTCTGCCGATAATTGATGCCGTAAAGCGAATCTGCAAAAAACCAATGGATGTACATCTGATGATTGAAGAGCCGGGAAAGTACGCGGAAGCGTTTAAAAATGCCGGTGCTGATCACCTTACGGTCCATATTGAAGCTTGTCCCAATCTTCATCGTAATTTGCAACAAATAAAGGGCCTTGGAATGAAAGCGGGAATCGCTGTCAATCCACATACGCCTATTTCTGCTTTACAGGATATTATCCATGAGGCTGATCTCGTCAATCTGATGAGTGTTAACCCGGGCTTTGGAGGACAGTCTTTTATTCCATATACGCTCATTAAGATTCGGAATCTTCGTAAAATGATTGACCAGAGAAAGCTGAACACATTAATTGAAATAGATGGGGGAGTAACAGTGGAGAATGCCGGTGCCATCTTAAAAGCTGGTGCCGATGTACTGGTTGCAGGGAGCGTAGTTTTTAAATCAGCACATCCGGAGACGACAATCTCGGAACTGAAACATGTCCTGGAGAAACGGGGGAGTTGACAACAGGTACTATGAAGAGTTTACGTTTTATTTTAATCGGATTGATCATTGGGATGGCAGGCTGTCATTCAATGCCGTCAAAACAAAGTAACTCGGCTTCCGTTGATCAAAAAGATACGGCCCAGGCAACTACGTTGCTTCCTTTTCGTGCATCCGGTACCGAGCCCTTTTGGAGTATAAAAATTATCCCCGGCAAATCTATTGTCTATGCTTCAGCGGATGACAGGCCCGTCACTTTCGCTTATAAATCACCTAAAACCATGAAGGAGGAGAAGGTATATACTGTTGGTAATGAAAACTACAGCTTAACCTTGAAAGTTCTTAAAAAAACCTGTCAGAACGGAATGTCCGGTCGATATTCTACCCATACGGTCTTGGTTGACTTGCAAAACCTAGAAACACAAAAAGAACAAACGTTACAGGGCTGTGGGAAGTATTTGCAAGCTGAAGAGGACACCGATAAATGAAAGTTGTGGGTTGGAGCGGCTAGTGTGGCCGGTTCTTACGGGTATATCTTATTGCTTCAGATACTACACACTTGAATGTTTATCGCTGATTGAATTCAACTTGGTTTTGCTTCCAGTACGGAGGAAATGATAGAAGTGACGCTTCTCTTAGTTTATAAAACAGAGCGTAAAACCCATCTATCGCTTTAGCGTGAATGGGATGTAAGGGACTAACCTTGCGAAAGAATATATTGACGTATTGTTTCCGGTGATGCTTCACCAATTGAAAAACGAAGAATCCATCTGACGGTAACATTTTGTGCTAGCCATAATACTGAACTGACGAGTGGGTTCTTGTTTTGATCTGCGAATAATTTGAGACATGAGAAAGACGTGGAATGTAACGATTAGGAAATGAATGTGATTAATATCACTCTTCATAACTTCAAAATCAGAATTGGAAGCGATGTTTAAAAAAAGTAGAACGCATATCGTATTTTAACTGACCGACGAATGATTTTTTGCGATACTTACATACAAAGATGGGGTGACACCTGAGGCAATGTTTTGAACAGTTTGTAGAAACATACTGTGTTTTTTTGGACATGACGAAGTAGGTTTTTTGTGAAAGTTTTTACCCAAAGACGGAATTTTTACGAAAAACTGCGTATTTAGT
>CAYXRN010000094.1:0-12658 GCA_964467635.1 uncultured Chitinophagaceae bacterium
AGTCCAGAAACTATCCGTCAATACATCTTAACTCAAGGCTAATGGTCGCTTACATTCCACCGAGCCTATCGGCATCAGTGGGTTTTACGCTCCACTTTTATAAAAACGGTATCTAAAAAACATCGGAAAACTTATTTGCCATCCTCTTTGGGAGGGGTAGCAGGCGGTATTTCCTGCTGCTGCCCGGTCGCGGGAACGGCCTGCTGGCCATCACCTGTAGCAGGAGCGGTAAACGGAGTGGGCGCGGTATTCGATGGCGCGGGCAAAGTGATGTTGTTTTCCATCATGCTTTTCTGCTGCGTTCCACCGGTGCCATCGGAAATAAAGAAAGAAGAAGCCAGACAGAGCGCCGCAATAAAGATGATCAGTCCCCAGGTTCCCTTTTCGAGAAAATCCGTCGTTTGGCGAACCCCCATAGTCTGGTTACTGATCCCGCCAAAAGTTCCGGACAATCCCCCCCCTTTCGGGTTCTGTACCAACACAAAAATAGCCAGTAATACACTTGCTATTAAGATCAAAATTCCAAAGAATATCAGCATATCATTGCTTTTTTAAAGCGCTTATTTTGGCTGCAAAATAACCCTTTTTTTCAGGATTAAGCAAAATTAATTTGTCATAGATACGTATGGCCTCTTCCGGACGGCCGTGTCGGATCCATATTTCCGCCATGGATTCGGTAATCACCTGCTCTTTCTTCAGGCTGTCATTCTGCTCAGGATTTTCAGCTTCTTCAGCTGATTCGGTTTCAGGTTCTAACGAGGGCTGGGGCTTTTTCATCATCCGCAACCAGCCCGTAAAACTCCTGACCTGTTCCATGGTCGGCGGTTTATCATTCTCTATTTTCTCAGGCAACTTCGTGCGGGTGTAGGCAAAATAATCTTCGGTATATAGCGGCTGCAGCAGCGGCTTTTCGGGTCGTTTATTCCCGGCAGGGCCATTCTTTTCCCCTGGTCTTTCCGCATCTGCTTCTATTTCCTCGGTACCGCTTAGAAAATGTTGCAAAATACGCGGGTAGTACGCGTACAAGCTGGCTTTATGTAAGGTTTTGTCGTTTTTATTTTTAAAAGCGTTCAACCAGTGTAAATGGGCCAGGTAAGGGTATTTGGTTAACAGCTCATCCAATTCTCCCGCTTCAACCTGTGCGGGGTTTTCTTTCTGAAAAAGGTGATGAACTATTGTACGATATGCCCCCATGGCGTTCAATTTACTTTACCAATTAACAAATGCCCTGTTGAAGATATCATCGATGAGCTGTTTATTGATCGTTTCCACCAGACCCGCCTGGACTTGTTGCAAGGATTTGTTGGCGGAAAATTCTTCCGAACGGGAGAAAGACTGGGTGAAGTTATTTTTGGGATTGATGTTCGAAGTAAACTCCACTTTTACGGTAATCGTCAGCCTGGCGGTAGCCGGTTGTTCCACATTCTGAACAGCTACGGTAGAGGTGGAATAATCAGTAACGGTTCCTTCAAAAATATAGTCCACCTGATCTGAATTCACCTGCGCCAGGCCGGCCTGGGAAGTCACCTTCTGCCGGAGGCCGTCCGTTAACTTTTGGGCGAGCGTGGGATAAACATAAGGGGCTTTATTTTGGAAAGGCTTGATATTGACGGTGGTAGCCCCCGGATCAATACTGGCCCCCGTAAAGCTGTATACGCCGCACCCGCCAAAAAGCACAGCACATAAGAGCAGCCCCGCTAAAAAAAGTTGCTTATTCATTGATGTCGTATTCCTTTAATTTGCGATACAGCGTTCTTTCCGATATGCCCAGGTCAATGGCCGCGTCTTTACGTTTACCCCGGTGTTTTTTCAGCGCCTTCATGATAAGTTCTTTTTCTTTGTCGGCAATCGTAAGGCTTTCCTCCACTTCTTCATGTTGGTTAACGTCCTGATCCCTCAAGATAATAGGCCGGTTTGGGGGCAGCACATGGCCGTCTTTAGTCCCATTGTTATCCGGAAGGTAGGCCTGTTCCGGAAGAAAACCTTTGTCTTCCTGGCCATAGCTTTCTTTGTACTGCTCATGCACTTCGCCCGCCATTTTAGGATTCTGCAGAATATCAAAGAACATTCTCTTGAGCTCGGTCACATCTTTCCGCATATCAAAAAAGAGCTTGTATAATATCTCTCTTTCAGAAGCAAAATCGCCATTGCCTCCCCCTTTCGCTTTCGCCAGTACCGGTAAAAACTTATTATGATCCGGCAGGTAAGGTTTTAGCTCTTCGCTGTCGATATTCTTTTCCCGGCTGAGTACGGATATCTGCTCCGCTACGTTTTTTAATTCCCGTACATTCCCCGGCCAGGCGTAGGAGGCCAGCAATTGTGTCGCAGCCGGCGTGAGCCGAACGGGGTCCGTACGGTACCGCTCCGCAAAATCGACGCAGAATTTTCTAAAGAGGAGCTCAATATCCTCGGGGCGCTCCCGCAAGGCGGGCACCCGGATAGGTACGGTATTGAGCCGGTAATAGAGATCTTCCCGGAATTTACCGGCCTGCGTCTGCTCCAGCAGATTCTTATTGGTGGCTGCTATGACGCGTACATCCGTCCGCAATACTTTGGAAGAACCGACCTTGATGTATTCCCCGGTCTCTAATACACGCAACAAACGGGCCTGTGTTCCATGAGGCATCTCTCCAATTTCATCCAGAAAAATAGTTCCCCCGGACACTGTTTCAAAGTACCCTTTCCGGTTGTCCATCGCACCGGTAAATGCCCCTTTTTCATGACCAAAAAGTTCAGAATCTATCGTTCCTTCAGGGATAGCCCCACAATTGACTGCGATGAAGGGATTGTGCTTGCGCGCGCTCAGGGAATGGATGATCTGAGAAAAGGCTTCTTTACCCACCCCGCTTTCTCCCATGATCAGCACGGTCAAATCCGTATTGGCTACCTGCATCGCCACTTTAATGGCGTAATTTAATTCTGAAGAATTGCCAATGATCCCGAATTTATTTTTTATGGATTGAATATCAGGCATGAACCGGTTTAATTTTTAAGCTTCAACGATGGTACCGATCAGGGTGGCCGCCGTACAACGATCGATCTTCACACGCACATAATTTCCTTTTTGCAGGGCACCGCCGTCTTTAGGAAAGACCACCATTTTATTCTGATCATTTCGTCCGCACCAGTCTTCATCACTTCTTTTGGAGTTTCCTTCGATCAGCACGTTAAAGGTTTTGCCCACATCCTGCCGCATTAATTCCAGCTGGTGGGTTTGCTGCAAATCCACTATTTCCTGCAGCCGGCGCTTTTTTACCGCTGGCGGCACGTCATCCTCAAAACGCCGGGCCGCCAGCGTCCCGGGTCTTTCGGAGTACATAAACATGTAAGCCAGGTCATATTTCACCAGTTCCATCAGGCTCAGGGTTTCCTGGTGATCTGCTTCGGTTTCTCCACAAAACCCGGTAATCACATCGGCCGAGATCCCGCAGCCGGGGAGAATCTCCCGGATGCGTTTTACCTTATTCAGGTACCACTCCCGGGTATAGGTGCGGTTCATCCGCTGGAGCACCTGCGTGCTTCCGCTTTGTACCGGCAGATGAATGTATTTGCAGATATTATCGTATTTCGCCATGGTATACAATACCTCATCCGTAATATCCTTTGGGTGGGAGGTACTGAAGCGGATCCGCAGCTGCGGGCTCACCTTAGCCACCATTTCCAGGAGCCTGGCAAAAGTGATGGTCTCATTGGTTTCAGGATCCGTCCAATTGTAAGAATCCACGTTCTGACCTAATAGCGTAGCTTCTTTAAATCCTTTATCCCTTAACGTTTCGCATTCCCTGATAATCGAATACGGATCCCTGCTGCGTTCCCGTCCGCGTGTAAACGGTACCACACAAAAAGTACACATGTTGTTGCACCCCCGCATGATGGAGACAAAAGCCGTCACCCCGTTGCTGTTCAAACGTACCGGAGAGATATCGGCGTAGGTTTCCTCCCGGCTGAGCAATACATTGACCGCTTTTTGTCCGCCATCCGCTTCATTGATAATAGCAGGCAGCGAACGATAAGCATCCGGTCCTACAACCAGGTCCACCAACTTCTCTTCATCGAGTAGTTTGGCTTTTAGCCGCTCCGCCATGCATCCCAGCACACCAATGAGCATGCCCGGATTGTCTTTCTTTACCTTGTTAAAAGCACTTAATCGGTTGCGTACGGTTTGCTCGGCTTTTTCGCGCACCGAGCAGGTGTTAATCAGCACCAGACTGGCGTTCTCATAATTCTGTGTGGCCCGATACCCTTCTTTTTTTAAAAGAGAAGCCACTATTTCACTGTCGTTGAAATTCATCTGACAGCCATAACTTTCTATATAAAACCTTTTCCCTTTTTCAGGTGTCTCTGGCCCGACTTCTCCATAAGCTTCGCCCTGCCTGTCCGGAAGCGGGGTCCGGCCCTGCGCAACTGTTCCCTTCGGTGATACGTCCAACATCGCTATTAATTGAAAAAATGAAACACAAAAGTACGTAATGATTAATCAATGCCAAAATGTCAGCGACAGATTTTTTTTAGCGGGCTGCCGCCAGACAAAGGCCCTGAAGCGCTGTAACTTACAGGTGGTACGCCGGCCAGTTGCCACATTCCCCGGGCAGAAAACTAAAGGGGCGCTGCGGCTCCCCCTTCCTTTTTTACTTCCGAGCCGGGGTCATACGGCTCTTTTCCTCCCGGCATTTAATCCGTTCCGGTGACCCAGACCAACACAAACTCCTTGCCTACCCTATAATGGAGATGCAACACTACCGCTTCCTCTTTCGTAAAAACACATTGAATAACTCCGGCCTTCTCCGGTTGGAAAGGTTGCAGATGGATATGCTTCTTAAAAAGCACCCCCTTATTCCCATACCATTTGTATACAGCCTCTTTGGCGCTCCAGCAAAGCGCTAATGCGACCAGGTCATTTCCCGCGAAGGCCAACTCTTCCTTAGCCAAGAATTTTGAGGCCACTCGCCGTAGTTTCGGCGCAATCTTTTCCACGTCTATGCCGACTTTTTTGCTCCGGCTTAAAATAACAGCGGCGTAATCCTCACTATGGGATATGGAAAACTGAAGAGCCGCGCCGGGAACATAGGGCTTCCCGCAGTGATTCAACTGAACGCCGTCCACTGGGAAGCCGGGTTCCAGCATCTTTAACAGCCTTCGTCCGGCTAGGTGCTGCAGGCGTTTATGGGGATGTGTAACGGCTTTTTGCTGAGAGACATATTTTAGAAAATAGCTTTCCGGCTCAGATATTTTCCAAATGCCTACTTTTGTATCCGCATTTATTTGTATGGTGTGAATGAATGGCATAATTTTCCGCCACAAAAATATAAAGTATTAAATAACCACAACATGATTCTTTCCGATACCCGTATTCTGGAAGAAATGGAGGCCGGCAACATCCGCATAGAACCTTTCGACCGCAAATACCTGGGCTCCAATTCATACGATGTCCATCTGGGTGATTACCTGGCCACCTATAAAGACCGGGTCCTAGACGCGCGTAAACACAACGAGATCACCCGTTTTGAAATTCCTGACGAAGGATTGGTACTGCATCCCGGGGTGCTTTATTTAGGCGTGACCCACGAATATACGGAGACCTATAAGCACGTCCCTTTCCTGGAAGGAAAATCCTCCACCGGACGACTGGGTATAGACATCCACGCTACCGCCGGCAAAGGGGACGTAGGATTCTGCAACACCTGGACGCTGGAGATTTCCTGTACACTACCCGTAAAAATTTACAAACGCATGCCTATAGGCCAGCTCATTTATTTTGCGGTGGAAGGAGAAATCGCTGTACCTTACAATAAAAAAGGAAACGCCAAGTATACGGAAAGGACCATCCAGCCCGTTGAAAGTATGATGTGGAAAAACCAATTCTAAATGCTTAAGAAGTTTATTGTTCCGGTTATTTTGCTCGCCGCGGCCATTGTAGTGTTCATCATGTACCGCCGGCAACATCAGTTGTATCAGGAAACCTTGCAATTAAACCGTCGGCTTACCACGGAGATCGGCCAGTTGCAAAAGCAAAACGACAACTTAAGACAAAGTATACGGCAAATGCAGCAAGCCGAAGCCGCTAGCAATCTGCTCCACCCCACTTTCATCGACCAACAGAAATACTACCGTCAAAACTGGAAAAACTATATTCACCTTTCCTTAAACGACTACAGCACCGGATTTTTAGGGGGCATAAAGAACATCAAGGTGACCATCTCCAATCAGACCGATTATGCACTGGATGAGGCAACCGCTGTGGTAAACTACTACCGGGCCAGCGGCGAATTGTTCAAGAGTGAAACCATCCATGTGAAAAACATCCCCCCTCAAAAGAGCCGGCAAGTCAATGCGCCGGACAGCCGCAGAGGCATGAGCGTTAAGGCGCGCTTAACCCGGATCACCAGCAGAACAATGAATTTCTGTTGGTGGGAAGACAAAAAAACAGCTCCCGGTGACGACGATCCTTTCAAATGTGCGGGCAAAGATTCAAAATAATCGGCCCGCGCCCTTGCAATTCATAGAAACCTGTTATATTTGTTCCTGTCAAAGTAAAAGGAAGCGACGTGGATTTAGGCCCGCAGTTATTACAAATCTCATTAGGGAATGAAAAGGCTTTCCGCCAGGTTGTTCATCAATTTGGGGACAGGCTCTTTCAATTCGCATATCAGATGGTCAGTAATCGGGAAGACGCCCAAGAAATTATTTCGGACGTGTTTTTAAAAGTATGGCAGCTGCGGCAACAACTGCCGCCGGCCGAACGCTTCGTCTATTATTTGTATAAAGCCGTCAAAAATACCGGGCTGAATTACCTCAAAAAAAACAACCGCCATAAAGCGATCGCTACGGACCTCTATCAGGTAGCCCCTTTTGTCCATGCCAACCAAACTCCCGAAGACTATATCATCAGCGAAGAAAATTTAAGTCACATCCGTAACGCAATCAACGGTCTGCCGCCGCGCTGCCGCCAGATATTTTTGCTGATTAAAGAAGACCAATTGAGCTATAAGCAAACGGCGGAGCTGCTCGATATATCCGAAGCCACTGTAAACGTACAAATCACCATCGCGCTTAAAAAGATCAACACGGCACTTATCCCCTCACTGCAAAAAATATATTCCTGACTTTTTTTGTTCCACTTTAATTGATTGTCGTTTTTCGATTGTCTTATAAGGTGAATATTGAGCAATGAAAGATCGTCTGGAGGCACTTATCGTAAAGTACTGGTCGCATGCCCTTACCGCTGCCGAGCGAAAGGAGTTGGAACAGTTGCTGTTAAAATACCCCGAAGAGTGGATCAAAATGGGATTAATCCACCAGTCCGACCTGGCCCTAAAGGAACAGTTAACCACTTCGGAAAAAGATGCCATCACCGACCAGGTACTTAATCAAAACGCGGACCTTGCTGAGGAGTACGGTTCAGCCGCCTTAAAAAAAAGAAGCGGTTTTCCTGTAAAGCGGCTCCTGGGACTCACCCTGTTGCTTGCCGGTGCCGGCGTTTTTCTGTTTCTTATCTGGCAGCGGATGGCTTCCGAGGGGAAAGGGGAGGCGGTGCAATGGAGACAGGTGACCACGACCAACGGGATGAAAACGAACCTGAGGCTTTCCGATGGCACGGAAATATGGCTCAATGCAGGAAGCTCTTTAAGATACCCGGAATCATTTGGAAAATCCAGGGAAGTGTACCTGATCGGGGAAGCTTATTTTAAAGTAGACCATCAGCCCGACCGCCCGTTTATCATCCATACGGCCAAGATGGACGCTAAAGTACTGGGCACCCAATTAGATGTCAGGGCTTATCCCAATGAAAGTTTCTCGAGTACCTCCCTGATATCAGGGAAGGTTAAAGTCATCCTCAAAAAAGACAAACGACACGAGTCTTTTTATTTAAAGCCCCATCAAAAAATTATTTACAAGGACCATTCCGAACCTGGTCAAAGTGAAAAGGCAATCAAAGCGTTATCCGGCAAGGTAACCAAACGGGCGATAAAAAAGATCTCCAGCAAAGTCGTTTTAGAACCTGTAAAAGCGATTGATCCGAATACAATCTCCGACATCGCCTGGAGAAAAAACATCCTGGTCTATGAAAATGAAACTTTTTCCGCTTTATCCAAAAGGCTGTCGCGCTGGTACGACGTCCAGATTGTCCTAAAAGACTCTACACTTGCCGAACAGCGATTCACCGGCAGAGCGGATAACGTATCCCTGGAAAAGCTGTTGCACATTCTACAGATGCTAAAACCTTTTAGATATACTATAGAAAACGACACTGTAATTATTTATTAAACCAAACAATATATGAAGAAAAGTCATTTTCCTTTAATGCGGCCTCACCCGCCGCCGGTCATCCGAAATCAAAAAAGCGGAGAATAGTGACGTATTCCCCGCTCCAAAAAAGAAAACACTAAAAGTATTTCCTCATGCATCCCGTTACATACGGGACCAAATCTAAAAAGCAATGCAAGTTAAGAAAAATCCCGTTACCGTGGGCAGAAATCGCATGTCTCCTGCCCAAAAGATATTGCTTATGTCCAAGATGACTCTGGTGCTTTTGCTGGGTTTCCTGCAGGTTTCCGCTGCCGGATACTCACAGGAAAAAATATCGGTTGACTTTCATCAAGCCTCAACCCGTAAAGTATTCCATTATCTGACCAACAGCACCAGCTATGTTTTTTATTTTAACAACAATGATTTTGAAAACAGCCCGCGTGTCAACCTTGCGATAAAGAACGCCACCGTTCCGCAAATACTGGATTCTTTAAAAACCCGACTGGATATTCATTACAAGGTATTGTCCGACCACCTTGTCGTCATTACCAAAGGCGATAACAAGCTGTTTTTCCAGGAGGTGACCGGTACAGTTACCGACAAAGCCGGCAACCCCTTGGTGGGGGTAACGATCAAGGTCCAAGGAACCAATACCGGAACCGTCACCAATGCACACGGCCAATTTACGCTGGACGTACCGGAAGGGGCCACCCTGATTGTATCCTACATCGGCTATCAAACCCGTGAAGTGCCATTGAACGGCCGCAATGAGTTGAGCATTGTCTTAGACGCTTCCTCCAAAAGCCTGAACGAAGTAGTCGTTGTGGGTTATGGAACGCAGAAGCGCAAGGAGATTACTTCCGCCATCACCAAAATTGACGCGGAGGATTTCAACAAGGGAGGTGTTACCAATCCCATGCAGCTCATCCAGGGGAAGGTAGCCGGACTGACCATTACCAATACCCAGGGAAGCAACCCCAATGCGGAAACCTCCATTCAGCTTCGTAGCGTAACTTCGCTGTCTGGCACCAATTCTCCCCTTGTAGTCATTGACGGCATTCCCGGCGGGAACCTTGATCTGCTCCAGCAGGATGACATTGCTTCCATTACGGTATTGAAAGATGGTTCAGCGGCCGCCATTTACGGTACCCGTGCCAACGGCGGCGTAATCCTGGTGACGACGAAAAAGGGACAGTCCGGGGAACCCAAGTTCCAATACTCCACGTATTTTCAACGTGAAGTAATTGACAAGCGGCCAAACAACCTGACCGCCGCGCAATTCAGGGACCTGATCAACGAGGGGTTAATAGATGAAAGCCTCGACATGGGAGCTACGACGGACCTTTACGACTCCCTGATCAACCACAATAACCTGAGTCAGTATCATTACTTCTCTGCTACCGGCGGAAGCGAGCAGACCAATTACCGTGCTTCTGTTTATTACAATGACGCCCAGGGCATTGCCAAAGCAAACGGACGATCTGAGTTCGGCGGCCGGGTAAATGTAAACCAGACCGGTTTACAAGACCGGCTGAAGCTACAGCTCAACCTGGCATCCAACATAAACAACGCCAATATGCTTGGTGGTGATGAAGGTGACTTTGAACAGGCCGTTCAACGGAACCCTACCGCTCCTATCCGGGATGAAAACGGAAAATTTGTGGAGACCTTCGCCTACAACAATTACAATCCCATGTCTCGCCTGGCCAATCGGATTGACAAGCGGCAACAACAGACTTTTTCCGGTTCAGCGAGGCTGACCCTGGATATTACAGATGAGCTGACCGCCAGTGCTTTCGGTTCTTATCAGCGCAACAATTACAACGACCGGCAATACCGCTCCATGGAAGACTGGGATCAGCGCGAAGGTGCGCAATACCAGGGCATGGGTTATGCTTACAAACTCAACCACCTGAACTGGGCTAAAACATTTGAATCTACCATAGACTATTCCACTGTTTTCGGACGAGATCATTCTTTTAGCGCTATGATAGGCTACAGTTATCAATACCAGACGGTAGAGGAATTTTGGGTAAACAACAACGGGTTTACCACAGACGCCTTCAAAGACTGGAACCTGGGCGCCGGCTCTGCCATCCAAAACGATGATCTTCCGCGTCCAGGGATGGACAGCTATAAGGAAGACAATACGCTCATTGCCTTTTTCGGAAGATTGAATTATGCATACCGGGGCAAATACTTCGCTCAGTTCATCCTTCGCCACGAAGGTTCCTCCCGTTTTGGGGTCAATCACAAATGGGGAAGTTTTCCCGCCGCTTCTTTGGGCTGGGCAATCAGCGAAGAAGATTTCATGCAGGATGTGGACTGGATTGACAACCTGAAACTGCGGGCCGGTTTTGGCGTAACGGGAAACCAGGGGATTGACAATTATCAGTCCATCGTCACCTTAAGTACCGGTGGCGTTTATCCGCAGAATGGCGTCTACTATCAAACCTATGGTCCGGCGCGTAATCCCAACCCTAACCTGAAATGGGAAAAGAAAGAAGAGTGGAATATCGGGGTTGATTTCGCAGCGCTCTCCAACCGGCTGACCGGTTCCATCAACGTATACCAGAGAAATACCGTTGATCTCCTATACAATTACGTAGCCCAACTGCCTCCTTATACCCGGGACAGTATATTTATGAATGTGGGCAGTATAGAAAGCAAGGGGCTGGAATTGCAGGTAAGCTATACAGCTGTACAAACCGACGACTTTACCTGGAATACCAGCTTTGTAGCCAGCACGCATAATAACGTACTGGACAAGCTGTCCAACGAGTTTTTCAAGGCGAATTACCTGACCTTCGCAGGCCTGCCTTCACCGGGTAACCTCGGCCCTGCCATCCGTATAGAAGAGGGCAGCGCTATAGGAGACTTTTACGGCAAGCGTTTCGCAGGGTTCACGGACGATGGCGAGTGGCTCTTCTACAAGGCAGATGGTTCTACGGCTACGGCCGATCAGATGTCCATCGAAGATGAGACCGTCATTGGCAATGGGATTCCCAAATACAACGCCGCCTGGAGCAACCGCCTCCGGTACAAAAATTTTGATCTGACGATCTTCTTCCGGGGGAAGTTCGGTTTCGATATCCTTAATTTGAAACAACTGTATTTCGGGAACAAGAAATGGCTGCCCAACAACGTACTGGAAAGTGCCATCACCACACATAAAGACTTGAACGATGATCCTCAATATTCCGACTACTACCTCGAAAACGGCAGCTTCGTCAAGCTGGACAACGTGACATTGGGCTATAACTTCCCGATCCGGTCTTCTTACGTCCGCAACCTGCGGTTGTATGTTACCGGCCGCCACCTGGCCACTTTTACCGGCTACAGCGGCCTGGATCCTGAACAACAGGACGTTGGGTTTGAAACAGGAATCGACAGCCGGGGTTTTTACCCGCGCACCATGTCATTCACGGTAGGATTAAATGTAGGATTCTAAAAAAGTATTATCATGACACTATTGAAAAGAAAATTCATTATCGCGCTGCTGTTTTCCTGTGGTTTGTTTTCCTGTACCGACCTCAGCGAAAACCTGTACAGCGAAATCCCGGCGGACAATTTCTATAACAACGAACGGGAAGTGCTCCAGGCTGTTTTAAGGCCTTATACCCATATGCAGGCCTGGTTGGCGCCCACCGGACAAAACGGCTATTATTACCATTCGGCCCTTTCCGCCGACCTGCTGGCGTGGCCGCAGAAAGGCCGCCACGGCTATGATGGGGGCGATCACATCCGCCAGCATTATCATACCTGGACCCCAAAGGAAGGACGACTTAATACGGCCTGGAACCTGATGTGGACAGGAATCGGCTATGTCAACACCGCGCTGGAGCAGATCTCCGAAATAAATTATGAATCTCTGGGCATGACCCAGGAGCAAGTCGAATCCCTGCTTGCGGAATTAAAAGTGCTGCGCGCCTATCACTACATGCGGGCGATGGACCTGTGGGGAAATGTACCTATTGTCACCACGGTAGGTGAGCCACTTAACCCGCCCATCGCTTCCCGCAAGGAAGTCTTTGAGTTCGTGCAAAAAGAGCTGGAAGAAAATGTTCCCAAGTTGAAACCCCTGTCTCATGAAATGGTCGGAAGGGTTACCCAGGCCGCCGGCTACGCGATGCTGGCGGAACTGTATCTGAACGCGGAAGTATGGCACGACACCCCCATGTGGGATGAATGTATAGCCGCCTGTGACAAGATCATGAGCGGACAGACGGGCGCGCTAAATTGCACGAAGAAACGGGATACCGACATCAATTTTACTTTTGGCCCTACCAACGACTTATCTCATGAGGCCATTTTCCAGTTCGCATACAGCCATAAAGCGGGGTTTGAGTTCAACTGGTCAGGCTTTTTCATGGGTTACAGCAACATGTCCAAAGCGTTGAATGTAGGCTAT
>CAYXRN010000095.1:0-12343 GCA_964467635.1 uncultured Chitinophagaceae bacterium
CCTTCACTTTCTTTAACCAATGGCGCGGTCCAGGTGTACATAACCGCCATCTACGACTAAAATCTGTCCGGTCGTATGGCTGGAACGTTCGCTCAACAGAAAAACCGTCGTATCGGCGATTTCTTCACTGGTGGTAAACCGTTTCCCCAAGGGTATTTTGGCGGTAATGCTTTTTAACTTATGCTCCGAATCCGGTTGTTTTTTAATCCACTCGCTGTATTGCGGCGTCCATACTTCAGCCGGAATGACCGCATTCACACGGATGGAGTAAGGCAACAGCTCCACGGCCCACTCCCGGGTCAACGCATTCACCCCTCCCTTGGAAGCGGCATAACCGGAACTGTGCCCCTGTCCTGTAATAGACACTTTCGACCCGATATTAACAATAGCTCCTTTGGTCTCCTTCAGGGAAGGCAGGGCATAGTGCGCTAACGCATAGTAGTGCACAACATTTTTATTCAGACTGGCTATAAATTCCTGAGGTGTGCCATCTTCCAGGCCTACCCCGTCATTCAGCCCGGCATTGTTCACCAGGCCATCGATACGGCCATAGCCGGCAAGTGTCTGGTCGACTACTTTTTCACAATCTTCCAGGCTGGTCAATTCCGCGACTATGCTTTTCGCCTGGCCTCCTGTCGCCTCAATAGCGGCTACCGCCCGGGCGTTGTCTGCCGCTCCGCGTCCGGCGATCATGACAAGCGCACCTTCGGTGGCCAGGCTTTTACTGATCGCCTCCCCTATGCCTTTAGCTCCGCCCGTGACAATAATGACCTTATCCTTTAATTTTAAATCCATATTCCCGATTGCCTTTTATAAATGATAGAATGCGATCGCATTATTTCCCAGGACAGCAGCCTGATCCGCCACGGACATGTCCTGCATATAACGGGTGATGACCTGTTTTACCCTCCCGTACGAACCGGCCACCAGGCATACCGGCCAGTCGGAACCGAACATCAGTCGTTCCGCCCCAAAGGCTTCAAACACCACATCCAGGTAAGGCGTCAAGTCCGCTTCGGTCCAATTCTTCCAGTTCGCTTCGGTGACCATCCCGGACACCTTACACCATACATGAGGAAAGGAAGCGATGGTTTTCATCTGCCCGGCCCAGGGTTCCAGGGTCCCGCTCTTAATATCCGGCTTGGCAATATGGTCAATCACAAACTGCTGGTCCGGAAAACGCTCCACAAATTGTATGGCGGCAGGCAATTGTTTGGGATAAATTAAGAGGTCATAGGTGTACCCATATTCGCGCAGCAACGCGATGCCCCTGCAAAAATCCGCCTTTAACAAGAACCCGTCGTCGGGCTCCGACTGCACCAGGTGCCGGAAGCCTTTTACCTTAGGGGCGGTTTTTTTATAAAACCGCATCCGTTCTTCCGCATAATCGCCACACAGGTCTATCCAGCCAACCACCCCTTTGATGAAATCATGGCGGTCCGCAATATCGACTAAAAAAGCCGTTTCAGATTCAGAAGCCGCCGCCTGCACGGCTACACTCCCGTCCATGTCGTTATCCTTCAGCTCACGGAAAAGATCGTAAGGCGTAAAATCAGTCCGGATAGCCCGCATCTCTTCAGTAATCCAGGCATCTCTGACGGGATCAAAATTCCAAAAGTGTTGATGTGCGTCTATCTGCATGTCTGTAAATTATGGGGGGCTGTTATACGGTACCGGCTTTATCCGGTAAAAAAACGGAACATTCTTCTAATGGTTTAATCCAACTTCAAAAAACCTGTGCTTTAAGGGTGACCGCAACCGGAAATGCCACTGCCCTGTTTTGCACTTGCCTCTTTATAACGCGAATATCCTTTCCATCAAGACCCACTTTTCCCCCGCCTTGGCTACAGGCAATGCCTGCTGGTAGCGCCACATCAGCGCTTCCCATTCCTGCACTTTCGGGTTGGCCAGGTCCATCTCGTTTTTTTTGGCAAAAGAAAAGCCTTCTTCTGTTTCCATAATCATAAACAAACGGTTCCCCGCGCGGTAAATTTCCATCTGCAGCACGCCGGCATCCGAAATGCTCTTCTTTATCTCCGGCCAAATGGCTTTGTGATACGCTTCATATTCCGCAATTAATCGCGGGTCATCTTTTAAATCTAAGGCAAGACAATAGCGGGGCATCGGTTATTAATTTAAGTTTTGTTTAGTTGTTTGTATGGCAACAGCTGTAACGGGATTTCAACCGCTGAAAATCCGTCCGGCCTCAAAGGCCCGGCAAACAGGCCATTTAATCCGTTTTTCTTTTACCCTACCTTTAAGATAGGGCGTCTAACACTGTTCTTTCCCCTTTTCACGACCAGGCCTTTAATACCTGTCGGCTCGTACCCAGTCCGTCAATACCACATTCCACCACGTCTCCCGCTTGAAGAAAAACCTGCGGATTCATTCCAAGTCCCACGCCCGCCGGTGTCCCGGTAGAAATAACATCACCGGGAAGAAGGGTCATAAACTGGCTGACATAACTGATCAAAAACGGTATCTTAAAAATCAGGTTATGGGTATTGCCGTCCTGCATCATTTTCCCATTCACCGTCAGCCACAAACGCAGATTATTGACATCCGCCACTTCCTCTTTGCTCACCAGCCAAGGGCCTATAGGCGCGAAAGTGTCGCAGCTTTTGCCCTTTACCCATTGTCCGCCTCGTTCCAACTGAAAGGCCCGTTCACTGTAATCATTGTGCAGGCAATAACCCGCTACATAATCCATGGCTTCTCTTTCGGAGACATAGGAGGCTTTTTTCCCGATAACAACCCCCAGCTCAACTTCCCAATCGGTCTTTGTACTGTCCTTTGGGATGATGACCTCATCGTTAGGACCAATGACAGAAGAGGTGGATTTAAAAAAGAGTATGGGCTCTTCCGGTGGCTGGGCATTGGTTTCTTTGGCATGATCCGCGTAATTCAGGCCAATACAAATGATTTTTGAAATGTCCTTTACCGGCACACCTATACGCACCGCGTCAGATACTTTTTCCGCCTGCGATTTGTTGTCCTTCCACCATTGCGCTAGCTGCGGAATCCCCCCTTCCGATAAAAAGGCCGGCGTAAAATCTTTTCCAAATTTACTGACATCATAAAGGCCTTCATCGGTCTGAATACCTGGCTTTTCACTGCCAACATTTCCAAATCTAACTAATTTCATAATGGTTTATCATTTTTCTTTTGTGGTAAAATAATACGCTTTTAAACTGGTGACCTTAATCTGGGTAGTACTGCCCGAAATTTCTTTCATTTCATTAAACTTTCCATCTTTCCCGATAAACCCTAAAAGACAGCTGTTGGCTTTGTCGCTTTTTTGAAGCGCCACTTCTTTATAATATTGAGGGTCCGGGAAGGCTACGTAATCCTCGGCCCTGTTTTCACCGAATTGCATTTCCACCCGGAACCGCTTCGGATCCTGGGTAGGGTAAACTTTTACTAAAAAATCATTATTGGTAGCCACATCGGTATCATTCGCCCGGTAGACCGCTACCGGTGTACCGGTGTCCACCGGCTGGTCATTTTTTGTCGTCTTTTTCCTGTCGGGTTCCGCTTTTTTGATGATGTCTTGGGTCGCGCTGTTCTCCTTTTGTTTTTTTAACTGACAAGCCGCGAAAAAAACAGTCGTCAATAACAAGCCACAACCGATGATTGTCCGTTTCATGGTCCTTTATTTTTGCTTCATAATCCATTTATGCCTCGGCGGAATTTTAACTTTCTCCTTGCTGAGCGTTACTTCAATAACGTTGTCTATGCTTTTGGGGTCCGCCTCCTGCAAGTAAAAAAATACCCCTTCAGGGATTTGCTTGAACTTTACTTTTTCGCCCGTGATAAAATAGGTTGCCGACGTTATCCTGGGTTTTACCCCCGCGATAAACAAGATGCTGTCTTCCGGATATTGCAATACATGAATATATTGTTTGTCTCCCTTCCGGGTAGTCACTCCCCACTGCCGGGGGCTCAAAAAACCACCACGGGTGCCGTAGATCGTTTCTCCGTACCGGTCGACCCATTGCCCTACTTGATGCAGGGTGTCTACAAACTCCGGCTGTATCTTGCCGTCAGGCATGGGGCCTACATTCAGCAACAGGTTGGCGTTCATGCCTGCGTCCCGTACCAGAAAATGAATGAGTTGCTTTACCGACTTATAATTTGTATCGTCTATATCAAAACCCCAGCTGTTATTCATCGTCTGACAGGATTCCAGGGGCAGGTTTTTGCTAACCCCGCCCGTATTCCAACCATGGGAATTACCCCCCGGCAGGTCTTTTTCAAATTCCTGCACATCTTCCCCCGGACGGGGGGCATGATGGTGGTTATTAATAATAAGCGCTGCCGGCTGTAAACGGTGAATCAGTTGGTAGAGCTCATTGAGATGCCAGTGGGCGTTTTCCCTTTCCCACTCTCCGTCAAACCAAATTCCTCCTATAGGGCCATAGTTGGTTAGCAACTCGGTAAGTTGCTTTTTCATAAATGCAATATAGTGATCCCAGTCCGCGTTTACCGGTTTGCCATCTACTATTTTATGGCCAAACCCATAATCGGGACGTCCCCAGTCCAAGAGCGAATAGTAAAAAAACAGCTTAATTCCCTGCTTATGACATTCCTTAGCGAGTGCTTTCAACGGGTCTTTTCCCCAGGGAGTAGCGTCCACGATATTGTAATCGGAAGCCTCCGTATCAAACATGCTAAAGCCGTCGTGATGCCTGGAGGTAATGGTGATGTATTTCATGCCGGCGGATTTAGCCAGATCCACCCACTCCTTTGCATCAAAGGCATAAGGATAAAAAAAGGAAGCCAGCCGAGAATAATTTTTATAGGGAATTTTGTCGGTATGCATGATCCACTCCCCATTGGCCAGGATGCTGTATATGCCCCAATGGATGAATAGGCCGAACTTCCGGTCCTGAAAATCTTCCCTGGCCGCCAGATTGGACGCTGATGGCTGATAATCCGCCTGTCCCACCGCGGCGGTGAAAGCCAAAAAAACACTCAATAGTAAACAGCTCGTTTTTTTCATCATTGCATCTGATTGAACAGCCGCCCTTAGGTGGTGCTGGTTTTTCCTCCCCACGCTAATTATTCAATTTCAAAAATCCCCCGTCAATGGGATAGTCGGTACCGGTAATAAAACCGGCTTCATCCGAACATAAATACAGCGCCAGTGCCCCTACTTCTTCCGGACGGGCCATCCTGCCGATCGGTTGGGTGTCACTTAACTGATCAAACATTTCCTGTTCTTTTCCCGGGTAATTTTTTTTCAAAAAACCATCTACAAAAGGGGTATGTACCCGGGCGGGAGAAATGCTGTTGCAGCGTATGCCTTTATGGATATAATCTTTGGCTACCGACTGGGTCATCGTAAAAACCGCTCCCTTACTCATGGAATAGGCGAAACGATCTGCGATGCCTGCATGGGAGGCTACGGAGGCCATATTTAACAGCACTCCTTTTTTTTGTTTTTCCATGGGACCAATTGCCGCGTACATGCAGTTATAAACGCCTTTTACATTGACCTGGTAAATCCGGTCAAAATCCGATTCCGTGGTACTTCCCAAAGTGCCCACATGCGCTACCCCGGCACAGCATACCAAGATGTTTATTTCACCATCCATCTTAAGGATCTGGTCCGTCACCTTCATCACCTCCGGCTGCCGGGATACATCGGCCGCAAAGGCTTTCGCTTCTCCGCCTTCCTGGCTGATCCGCTCCACCGTAGCCTCGGCAGCGGCTTCATTCAGTTCAATGATCCGGACCTTCGCTCCGGCAGCGGCAAAGGTTAACGCAATAGCCTGCCCTATGCCACTCCCTCCTCCGGTAATGATTGCATTTTTCCCTGTTAGTTTGAACATGATAAACCCTATTTCAGCGTTTGAAGGGCTAAAAGTATTGATATTTTGCCACACGGCCTGATGTTATTTTAGCAAACCTTTCCGTTTTTTTTGCCTGTAACCGGTTTTGCGGTTTAAATCGATGGTCCGGCACCGGTTATTTTCCCATCTCCCATTTTTCCACTATCTTTTCACCAAATTTAACTATGGCACTACCCTGGCACCAAGGCGTCTTTTCTAAAATCACCCAAGTTACCCCCAACACCCGTCTTTTCTTTATCAAGATGGAGGGAATGGACCGCTTCGATTTTAAGCCGGGACAATTCGTAACGCTTGACCTGCCCATACACGAGAAGCCTGCCAGGCGCTGGCGCAGTTACTCCATCGCCTCGGCACCGGACGGTACCAATGAAGTGGAACTGGTGATTGTTCTTTTGGAAGGAGGAGCGGGAAGTACGTATCTCTTCAATGAAATCACCGAAGGCAAAACGGTAGCCGTACGGGGGCCGCAGGGCATTTTCACCCTGCCTGAGGAAATGGACCGTGAGCTTTATTTCGTCTGCACCGGCACCGGAATCGCCCCTTTTCGTTCTATGCTCCACCATATACGGGACAACAACATAGCCGTTCCTTACCCGATCTACCTGATCTTCGGAACCAGAAGGCAGCAGGACCTGCTTTATTTTGAAGACATGAAACAGCTGGAAAAAGACATTGACCAATTTCATTACATCCCTACCTTGTCCCGTGAAAAGTGGGAAGGAGCAACCGGCTATGTGCATGCCATTTACGAGAAACTGGCTGCGGGCCGACGTCCGGCCCATTTTTACCTTTGCGGCTGGAAAGAAATGATCAACGAAGCCAAACAAAGGATCAAGAATATGGGTTATGATAGGAAAAGCATTCATCAGGAACTCTACGGGTAAAAAACAACAAAGGTGCAATACTTTGCCTGCCGGACGCCTGCCCCTAAGCGCTGCCTGAAAAACAAGGGAGCGATTAAAAGCCGACACCACCGATAAAAACCGCGTACATGGCCGTATATAAAGATCAGCTGCAACGGGAAATTTCGCTGCCCGCTCCCCCGAAAAAGATTATCTCGCTGGTTCCTTCGCAGACCGAACTACTGGCTGACCTGGAACTGGAACAGGAGGTGATAGGCATTACGAAATTCTGCGTGCATCCCGGGCAGTGGTATAAACATAAGGAACGGGTTGGGGGGACTAAAACGCTGGACTTAGCTAAAATACGTGCCCTGCAGCCGGAACTGATCCTGGCAAATAAGGAAGAAAATGAAAAGGAACAGCTGGAAACGCTCATGCAGGAATTTCCGGTCTGGGTAAGTGACATCGACACCCTGGAAGACGCCCTGGCCATGATCCGGTCGGTAGGGCTGCTTACCGGCAAAGCAGAAAAAGCGCTTTCCCTGGTTACAAACATCAAAACAGCCTTTGAAAAACTGAAAGCCAAACGCTCAGGACAAGGGGCGAAAAAAGCCGCGTATTTTATATGGCGGAACCCCTGGATGGCAGCCGGCAGCCATACCTTTATAAATGACATGTTGAGGCACTGCGGACTGCAAAACGCTTTTGCCCACCTCAGCAGGTATCCCGTCGTTGAACCAGATCAACTTGATAAAGCGGCATTTGATTTGATCTTATTGTCATCGGAGCCTTACCCTTTCAAACAAAAACATGCAGAAATGCTCCGTGCGTATTTTCCGGAGGCGACTTTTCTGCTGGTGGACGGGGAAATGTTTTCCTGGTACGGCAGCAGATTGCTGCTGGCACCCGCTTATTTTCAATCGCTTTTTACTCGATGAATACCTTAGTCATGCTGTGGTAATGATTTTGCAGGGTATGCACATAGAGCCCATCGTGGAATTCGCGGGCATGAGAACCATGACAGCGGAGCAGCATGTGCTGTCGATTTTCTTTATTGGGATAGATCATCCTAAAATTACCATGGTTGTACACCTGAACACCATCTACTTCCTCTTCCTTCTGAAACTCAAAATGCTTCAGCCAGTCTTCGGTAAGTAAAATAGGATATACGTCTTTAGGGTAATACCACCCCAACTCGTCATTGACCACGACGCCTATCCTTTCAACGCTTTTACGGGTAACTTTTCCGGTCAGATGTTCGCCTTCGATTTCGACCTGTACCCAGTTGCCCAGATGAATGTCATTGATATCTACCATAGTATAATTTTTGCCTAAATATCGGAAAATGTTTTGAATCCATCAATAGTTTTAACGCTTTGTCAATAAAATTATAGCATCTTGCGCCTATTTGAGTATCTTTGCACTTTATTAAAAATCAAATAAACTATGGCATCTAAAAAGATTACCGACCTCTTAGGAGACCAGGCCGACTACTTACTGGAACACAAGTGTACCACCATTGACCGGTCTTCGATCACGCTTCCCGGGCCCTCTCATGTAGATGATATATGGATCAATTCCAACCGCAATAATCAAACACTCAACAGCTTACAAAACCTCTTAGGCCATGGCCGCCTGGCAGATACCGGTTACCTGTCTATCTTTCCGGTGGATCAGGGCATTGAACACAGCGGCGGTTCCGCTTTTGCACCCAACCCCATATATTTTGATCCTGAAAACATTATCAAGCTGGCCATTGAAGGCGGCTGTAACGCGGTAGCTTCTACTTTCGGCGTGTTAGGCATTATGTCCAGGAAGTATGCCCATAAAATCCCGTTTGTGGTAAAAATAAATCACAATGAATTTTTAAGCTATCCCAACCGCTATGACCAGACCCTTTTTGGTACGGTAAAAAGCGCCTGGAATATGGGAGCCGTTGCAGTCGGTGCCACCATCTATTGGGGTTCAGAACAAAGCAACCGCCAGCTGAAAGAGATAGCGGAAGCATTTGAACTGGCTCACGAACTGGGCATGAGTACCATCCTGTGGTGCTATACCCGGAACAACGCTTTTAAAGTGGACGGGGTGGATTACCACACTTCCGCTGACTTGACCGGACAGGCCAACCACCTGGGTGTAACCATTCAGGCTGACATCATCAAACAAAAACTTCCCACCAACAACGGCGGTTACCTGGCCACTAAACACGGGAAAACCAGTCCGCTGGTTTATGAAAAACTCACCAGCGACCACCCGATCGACCTTTGCCGCTACCAGGTACTCAACTGCTACAGCGGCCGCGTTGGACTGATCAATTCCGGCGGAGCCTCTGAAGGCGATAATGACCTTGCCGCAGCTGTTGCTACTGCAGTGATCAACAAGCGGGCAGGGGGAATGGGACTCATTCTTGGCCGTAAAGCTTTCCAGCGTCCTTTTAAAGAAGGGGTGGACATGCTACAGGCTATCCAGGACGTATACCTGGATGAATCCGTTACCATCGCTTAAAAGAATTATTTCGTATCTTAGTGTAGCGGAAGTTTCCGCTACACTCTTTAATCACTGAACGGCCTTATAAATCAAGGATTTATCTATTATGCCGAATTGGTTTCAACGTATAAAAAAAGGCATTTCGACTTCCACTGATGAGAAAAAAGAAGTGCCCGATGGTTTATGGTTTAAGTGCCCGAGATGCAACCATACCGTCACCCGTAAAGACCTGGAAGAGCACTTGTACGTATGTGAAAAATGCAATTATCACAACCGGATCAATGCAGAGGAGTACTTTCAAATCCTTTTTGATGACGGCCATTACAAAGAGCTCTATACGGACATAACCCCCAAAGACTTTCTCGGTTTCACAGATGTTAAAGCTTATTCGAAAAGGCTCAAAGAGGCCCAAAAGAAAACAGGCCGCAAAGACGCACTTACCGTGGGTGCCGGAAAAATCAATGCGCAAGATCTCACCATTGCTTGTATGAATTTTGATTTCATCGGTGGCTCTATGGGTTCGGTGGTCGGTGAAAAGATAGCCCGCGCCATTGATTACTGCATCGCTCAGAAAACACCTTTGCTTATTATCGCCAAATCCGGGGGCGCCCGGATGATGGAAAGTGCTTTTTCCCTGATGCAAATGGCCAAGACCGCTGCCAAACTTACCCAGCTCTCGGAAGCCAAATTGCCCTTTATTTCCCTGATGACCGATCCGACTACCGGCGGAGTAACTGCTTCTTTTGCCATGCTCGGCGACCTGAATATCGCAGAGCCGGAAGCGCTGATCGGTTTTGCCGGGCCACGGGTGATCAAAGAAACGATTAAAAAAGATCTGCCGGAAGGGTTCCAACGCTCCGAATTTTTATTGGAACACGGCTTCCTGGATTATATAGTCGATCGTAAAGTCCTGAAACAAAAACTCAGCGACTCCCTTGAATTGCTTTCTATCAAATAAAAAATGTTCCTGGCTGTGTTATGCAAGTTAAAAACCGTTCTGCTTATTTTCAATACCATATTGAGACGAAATACGTCGCCGGTATCGTATTGACCGGAACGGAAATTAAGGCCCTCAGAGAAGGCAAAGCCAGTTTCAACGACGCCTATTGCTACTTTAGCTCCCAAAATGAATTGTTTATAAAAAACCTGCATATCGCGGAATATTCCCACGGCACCTATGCCAATCATGATCCGTTAAGAGAGCGGAAATTGCTGTTGCAAAAACGAGAATTGCGGAAATTGCAAACGAAAATCAAAGAACGGGGTTTTACTATCGTTCCCCTGCAACTGTTTATCAATGAAAAGGGACTGGCCAAAATCGAAATCGGGCTGGCCAAAGGAAAAAAGCTTTTCGACAAACGCGAAACAATAAAAAAACGGGATACCGAAAGACAAATAAAACGGGAATTAAAACGCTACTAAAATGGATTACCTGAAAAAAATAGGGCTACTCGCTTTGGGAGCTGTACTCCTCTTTGGGGGCTGTAAAAATAAACCTTCCTCCGTCGAACAAACCCCGTCTCCTTTTCAAACCAAAGCAGCTACCTATACCCTGCTTGAAAACAAGACTGACTCCCCTAAAGCCTTCGCTGTGGCCACCAACATCCATGTGGTGCTGGATTCTGCATCCAGCCTGAAGGTTATGGACAGTCTGCAAAAGGGCAGCCGGCTGCTGCAATTGGATGGCATCGCCCATTTTACTATCGACTCGGCCCCTTATCCGGTACTCATCTATACCGGCATGATGGAACTCACTACGCAAAACGTTGATTTTACCATTGATGCCTACAGCGACAGCCCGGGGCAATCCCTGAAAGTATTTAGCGGCCGGCTCATCGCCACAAAAGCCTATCCAAGTGATTTTCCCAATACAGACACGCTGGGTGTGGGCGAAATGATCCTGATTAACCGGGATATCGACCTGATGGAAAAAGAAACTTTTGATACCGCTACCATTAAGGATACTACGACCACCAGTGATACCGCCACGAAAGGTGAGTAGAAATAAATTTTTCAGTAAACAAAAGCGAACCAAAATGAAAAAATACCTGATTATTACTTGTCTTACGCTTGCCTTGAGCAGTTTTACTTTTTCCTGTGGGAACCTGCAAGCTATCAGCGGGCTGCCGGGAGTTACCCTGCCAGGCGGCACCACAACGACCTCCTCTAAGCCCACTAACTACGAGATCAATTCTGCCCTCAAACAGGCACTGGAGATAGGAATTAAACAAGGAGTCAAGCAGGTATCTGCGAAAAACGGATTCTTTAAAAATTCTCTTATCAAAGTTTTATTTCCGCCGGAAGCCCAAAAAATAGAACGCACCCTGCGCAGCATCGGTATGGGCCAATTATGCGATAAAGTTATTCTATCACTCAACCGCGCCGCCGAAGACGCTTCCAAGGAAGCATTGCCTATTTTTATAAACGCCTTAAAAAGTATGAGCTTCCAGGATGCCACCCGGATTTTATTTGGGAGAGACACTGCTGCCACCCATTATTTCAGAACAGCTACTACTCAGGAGCTGGCCAGCAAATTCCAACCGGTGATCGCAAAAAGCCTCAACAAAGTAGACGCTACCCGCTATTGGGGGCTGGTAACCACCCAGTACAACAAAATACCGCTTGTACAACCGATCCATACTGACCTGAGCGCCTACGTCACCCAAAAAGCGATCGATGGTTTATTCGTAATGGTCGCCAAGGAAGAAAAACAAATCCGGGAAAACTTAGCCAGCCGGGCTACGCCCCTGTTGAAAAAGGTCTTTGGTTACGCGGATCAGCAGCAGTAACGCTTGATTAAAACTGAAGGCAGGTAATCCTTACCGTCCATGGTACTTACGACAAGCTGACGATCCCCTATGGGCATGATGTTATTGACCAGACAATTGGATATTTTGTGCTTCCACAAAACACGTCCACTCCCCCCGGCCTAATGCGCAGACCATTCCCAATTGCGTAGGAACATACACAATGCCGTATGCTTCCACGATGGGTGTTGGACGGATTTCATAACCCAACTGCGCTTCCGAGCGCCAGGATAGGTGCATGGAGTCAGCAGTGGTGGAAACACTGTAAAGTTCCCCTTCCATTGTTTTCACATACACCAGCGAGCCGTCTTGGGGTAAGCCCATGGACTCACGCACGCGGATTCCCTCTTTC
>CAYXRN010000096.1:0-12314 GCA_964467635.1 uncultured Chitinophagaceae bacterium
CGGCGTACCAGCTTAAACCCGTTTCCTGGCAAATCTGTAACCAGCGGAACATCTACCCATATTCTAACAAGATATAAATAAGACAGTGCCCTTATAAATATGACATTAGCAAGATCCAGCCTTAGCTCGTTTTTCGTATATCGGAAATCATTCTCATGTACTTCAGCTAACTTATCTATACATAAATTAGCCTGTGTAATAGTAGCATAGAAACGCTTCCAGTTTTTCCATCCTTCCAGGTCCTGAGAAGTAGCATTCAAATCACTTTCTATAACGGCTCTGAGGTTAGCATTAGATACACTACTAAAGTCACCGGCACGTAATTCCCCGTACACCAAGTACGCATTATTACTGGCCAGTGCGGCACGCATCAGCCCGTAAGTAGCAAACACTGCAGAACGGGCGTCGTTTTTCGTCTTCCACATCTGACGGACCGGTACTAGATGAGAAGAAGGAACGGTCAGTGTCTTATTACAGGCACAGACCATACTCAGGAGTAAAAAAGAAATAAAAAATTTTATATACAGATCAGTTCTCATAATCATTTTTTAAAAGTCTGCATGAATACCAAATGTAACCGTTAAAGGTAAAGGTTGCCCATATCCATAATTATATCCAAAATAATTCGTTAACGATGGGTCATAACCGCTGTAGGGAGTATAAATAAACAGGTTTGTTCCTGTGAGATACAACTGTAACTTGCTTATACCCGATTTTTTAATCATTGGCAAAGTCGTCAGGTCATATTGCAGGGAAATAGATTGTAACTTTACAAAACCACCCTTCTCATAAAAAAGAGTCTGATCGGTCTGATAGGGATCTACCAGGCTCCACGGATTGTATTTAGGGTATTTATTCAGATTCCCCTTGATCTGCCAAAAAGTAAGTTCCTTGATTCCTTCCAGACCCGAAACTCCTTCTCTGTGAGCAAAATCAAACCTGTCTGCAATCGCCCCATTCAGTATATTTTTACCAAAAGAATACAAAAAGGAAAAGCCTAAGGTCCAGTTTCTAAATTTGAAAACATTGTTCCAGCTTCCATGGACAGGAGCAACAACATGGCCTTCTAATACCCTGTCTGCATCATTGATAATCCCATCCTGGTTAACATCTTTCCATCTGGGGTCTCCCGCATGAAAAGGAACGCCGTTCAAAGAAAGTTTTTTGCCATTGATGACCGGAACATCACTTTCCTTCTGATATATTCCTTCATTTTGAAGCAGCCAAAATTGATCTACCGCCTTTCCAACCGAAAGCCGTCGCTGACCATAAGTAATCGCCTGCAAACCACCAGGCAACTTTAATAATTTATTCTGATTATACTGCATCGCAATTCCCGATTCCCATGACAGGTACGGCATTAGCCTAAATTTCTTCCGTAGATTTATTTCCACCCCACTATTCTTTACATCCATTCCATTCAGCCATTGTCCGCTGAAACCATAAGCAGCTCCTCCTACCGGTACTGAAATCAATAAATCACGATTAACCTTAGAATATGCGTGGATGGAGAGATTAAGGCTGAGAGCGGTTTCCATATCTATTCCGATTTCCCATTGATCTGTATACGACCATTTAATTCCGCCACCCACATAACCATCATTAAAAGGCAGGCCTAATGCCGGAAAAGAAGCATAAGTAGAAACCTTTTCACTCCCTTCCCATCCAATATCCACTGTATAATAGGGCCCATAACCATACTTGTCTTCAGCCGGCTCACGCACCGTACGACCAGCGCTGGCCCCTAAATTTAAGGCCTTAAAAAAATCGGATTCCCTGAACCAGGGCTCCTGCTTCAGATCCCAGCCCAAAGTAGCAACCGAAGAAATTCCCCAATAGTAGCCATTGCCAAAATAGGAGGATCCATCACTCCTTAAATAAAGTGTTGCAGTATACTTGTCCCTTAAGTTGTATGTAGCGCTCCCATAAAAGGAGACAATATTTTGATTCAGGTAATCTTTGTAAGAATAAATAAAGTTCTTTTTATGAGTGAGCCAGGTCGTGTCTTCGCTGTTCACTTCTATAATTTTAATAAAATCCGAAGGACCGCGATAACCTCTTATATAACTATATTGCATCCTGTCATATTCCAGGGATTGTCCCAATTGGACATTCAGATACGAATGATTGGAAAACGATCTATTGTATTGCAAATAATTATTCCATAGGATTCTTCTGTTCATACTGGAAAAATAAGAATTATAACTGTTGCCGTCATTTAGCGCTCCCGGAACAAAAAAATTTCTGTGGTTGTCATTGTAATCTACTGAAAATCGCGAATTTAAGGCAAGTCCTTGTAGTGGCGTGTATTTCATATCTGCTACAGCCTGAATAGAATTAACCAGATTTTTATCTATTCCTTCATCCAGATAAGAATAATATTGTTGAAGGAACTCTTTATTAGGGGGTAAGGGATATTCCTGGTTAGGAAAATACTCCATTTCCGCAAATCGCTCCCTCAGAGAATGATTCCGGTTTCTGTTTGCAGTAGCAGCCTGTACAAAAATTCTTATCCCTAGATTGGTGAGCGGAATGATATGCATATCATAATAAACGTTATATCTTTTTAGTGCCGTCTTATCAGCAACCCCGTTTTCCGTATGCTCTCCCACGCCGAACCTAAATTTTGCTCTGTCACTCCCTCCTGTAATATTTATCCCCGCCCCATGCTGCAAAGCAACACGATAATACAAATCATTCCAGTCTGAGGGACCAAAGTAGGCCGCGCTGGTAGAATCTGCCAGGTAAGAAGGAAAATTGAGCATCTGAGAAGCAGAAGCATACTGATGATAAAAAGGGATTAATAAATCTCCTTCAAATGCTCCATTAACTAGATAGGGGCCACCTTTAATATTAAGAGAAGGGGGGAGTGCGACCCCACTATATAGGTTTAGGCCTATTTTATATTCCCCTTTGCGAGGGGAGGGAGTAGTTATTACCACTGCACCATTTGCTGCATGAATACCGTATAAAGCAACTGCCTCAGCTCCTTTTATCACCTTTACCTTCCGGATATTATTTATGTCAATGAGCGAACTAATATCGATACCACTGCCAATACCTGTTAACGGGTATGTCTTAATAGACAACTGATAGGGGTGGTCATTACGAATAAGAGGAATACCATCAACGACTATTAAGGGGCGATTAGCATAAATATCTTTCTCACTACCGACAGGAATAGAAATACCCCTGAGCAACATGAATGGTGCACTTCCTGGTTCACCTGAAGATCTCAATGTATTAACACCGGCCATTCCGTTTAACATCTGTCCGAGGTAGGTATATGGCAGCTTCTGAGCGTATTGAAGATAACTGGAGTCAAGTTCACTTTCAGAAACCAGGTTAAAATGGGTGATAACTGGCTGCAGTTGACTATATAACGTATCCTCACTACGCCGGGCCTGCCCATGACAATAGTTTGTTACCGTTAAAAATAATATCAGAAGAACGGTTGTACTAACAGCCGGCTTCTTAGAAAATAAAACAGATCTCATCAGCTATAAATATTTCTGTTATCTTAATTACTGAATGATCCATAATGAACCATCGAGTTCCCATTCCGGAAGTATCTTCACTCCTAACCAGGCCATAATATTCACTGATACATCCACAGCATGAGGCACTGAAGTAGTCGGATCAATTGCCGAAGGGTTTAATACATCATCAATCCTGTCCCATTCCAAGCCATTGAGAATAGTCAAATCAGCCTTCTCAGGGCTATAATCTTTTATAACCTGGTCTCCATCATGGCCATTATTAGCCTTCCAGTATCCTATTAAATTATCATAATAAGGATGCGCTTTTGTCACCGGAATAAACGACCATTTGGCAATTGTTTCAGGATCCAGAACCGTATTCCATACTCGAATCCCCGCGATATAGTTATCTCCCGTGGCATTATCTCCATAATAACCATAGTCCAGAGTAGCATCCGAACCTATACCCAAAGGCAGGCCTGAAACTATATTGCCATCCCCCTTAATAGTTGGTCCGGCCTCATAGAACTTCCCATTTTCATAAAAAATAATCTCTTTCTGACGATTGAATGTAACGGTGATATGGTGCCACTTCCCATCTGCCACAAAAGGACCGTCCCGCACATCATGACGAGAAGCATCAGCTCCACGATAATTTAAACGGATATTTCCATACTGTTTATAGATCATCCAGCCAATATTGCTACCACTGGACCAGTCCTTATTTCCGATAATTCCATGATCGTCCTTGCTATTATTCGTGGTACGAATATTAAATTCTACTGTAAAATCCTGCGCATCACCGAAATGGTAAACAGGATTATCTGTATAAGCGGCATGATCAGATCCATTTTTTCTATAAAAGAAAGGAAAGGTACCTGCATAGGGCACATTGACCAGGGGAATTTTTACTTCGCGGGACGAAAAGTGAGTATTGTTGTAAATCACAAAACCGTTTCGTTCTTCCAAACTATTCCCGCCATAACTGCCATCGTCTTTTCCTCCGTGGTTTGAGGTAAGAATAATCAGCCAGTCTTCTCTATTATAATTTACCCTGCTTTTCAATGCCCTCAACATTTCCCCTACATAGCTGTCGATTTGCTCTATAGCTTGTATATATGCATGAGATCCCGAGTCAAAACCATTCTGCTTACCCGCCTCATTTACTTCATGAAAAGAAACAGCCAATAGATCCGGATTACCCGTTTTTAATCTATTGACTGCAGAATCTTTAACCGCTTCATCATCCTTTACATCTATAGATACAACTGACTGAAGGCCTGCCCACAAAGTATCATTTAAAGTTGGAACATCATTTATCTGGATCATATTAAGAGATTTCTCTCCTTCAATACGGGAAAAGAAGGTCGGATAACGATCAAAGTTATTGTTGATGTACGAAGCTCCAAGAACATTACTCTTATCTCCTTTCACACCTGTATACAGGCTGGCCCACCCTGCCTGATCTGTAGATGATGTATCGCAAACCGCATCCCAACTATAAATACTGTGAGGAAGTAATCCTTTTATATAAGGGATATCAGATGTTTCCATTACGGCACCTCTGGCGCCTTGTATAGAAATCAAAAGGACCTTCTTATGCGGGAGGGATATATTAACATTATGCTCCCCCTTAGTCAACTCATTAAACTCAACAGGTTGGTTACAACCTGTAAATAAAAGGATAGAAATCAAAAAGGCCTTAAAAAAAATGCAACGTTTGTAAAATATCCTCATACTCTAATATGATTGAAGATCCACAAGTTAGTAGAAATTATGACAAATAAAAAAACATTTTGGAAGATAGTACAAAAAATACGGAAAAAATGATCTTTCCAAAAATTCGGACACTTCCAGGGCGTAGATATATAATATAAATAGGACTGTATATCCGGCTTTTTTCTTTCAAGGACATCGAATAAAGCTTTGTTTCATATGTCCATTTCTTCCCAATTACATTTGTTTTAACATCCTGATTTAAATGTTCTTGAGCATTGAGTTCGGAACGGTATAAAGGAATAAAGAAGACCTCTACGCGCCTTTTATTTTCTTTTAACCATGCTTGTACTTTCTCCGTTTTATGCAGCAGGTGATCATGCGTTACGAAAAACACTTTTTGTCGACTATATTTGACCATTCGTTTCAAGGAGGCCAGAAAAACCGCTCCGTCAAATTTATTTATAATCATAAATTATAAATATCCTCGTATACTTATAGCAGATAACATGTTTAATAAAAACCGCTGATCGGTTGGTTTAATTACAGGTGACTCTCCTCGGGGAACATAGGTTTTACCGGACTGATGGTCACTTCCTATTCCCGTCTCATCGCCTCCTTTTCGTCTCTTTGCTTGTCTTTTTATAGGCGGGTATTCTGTATTCAACCACTGCTATCCCTTTTTTGGCTTTTGTTCGAAGGCTTTTCGAATAGTCTTCCGAGGTGTGTAGCCCTAACTCTTTAAATAACGACCTACCTGCCAGCTACTCAATTCAATTCCATATCTTTCCAATATTAGTTACTATACTGACTGAAATGTCCATAGATCAAAGTGTAATTTCAACTGGTCAGGAAATTTGTCTTTATAAGCCTACCAACTTCTGCCTGCTTTCCGGTTATCTTTCCCCCTTACGAACACCTCGTTTTCCTTTCTTTAATACTTCTTTTGCCTCCTTCTTTATATTTTGACCATATTCTGTTTACTGACCGAATATGTAGTCTAAATATTTCTGCTGCTTCTTTTGAATACCCCATTTTTTCTTAAACTCTACGACCTATTCCCGTATTGTAGCTTGAGCTGATGCTGTCCCATCTTTTCTATTCATGTTGCAATGTGCAAACGCTGTCTCAATTTATGCACTTATTAATAATATGCCATGATTGGCTCGTTGTTATTTATATCATTCTTTTTATCTCATTAAGGAATAATCGCTACTAATAATATTGTACAGGCAAATTTAAAAATGGTTCGTTTTAGACCCTTCCACTATTCCAGCAAAATATTGTTGAATTGAGGCCATTTTTAATAACCTTAGTAACTTAAAAAATGATCAAAAACCACCATTGCTGTTTTATGGCAATTAATTGTTTTATTTTGGCATAAAACCGCCTTTACGGAAGTTTCTCCCCAACCGTAACATTCTTTTATTATTAGGAGATACTGGCCAAAACATTTGTACCGACTGACATTATCACCCTGATCATGAACTTGTTTTTCGTAAAATCTTGTGGTCAAATGGATTCTTTGTTTGTTCAATAGGTGAAGCATCACCAGAAACCATTCGTCAATACATTCTCACTCAAGGTTAGGTCTCTTACATCCCATCCTCGTTCCAATGGGGGGGGGTTTACGCTCCGTCAAATAAAAAAATGCCGGCCCACATGGCTGGATTATACCTGATCGAATGCAAGCCCCAACCGGTCTCAGGTTGTTCCCGCTAACAGGGAACTGAAAGTGTCTGGAACTACGACGGCTAAACTACACGAACCATTTGAGTAGAGGCCGGGTAACCAGAGCATCTTCACCCCGGGAATCCTCAACAAGGCGGTCCGGACCGGAACATCTGGGAAAAGTGCAGTTTTAATTTACGGACGGCAACGACATCCATCGCGAAGAACAAGACCTCACCCCCTTTAGCGGGCAAGCAGCTAAGAATAACCGATGACCGATCAATTATATTTTCCCAAGTACTAAAAATGCCCTAGTTTTATCGGTAGTTTTCAATTATGCCCGAACAAATCCAAGACAAGAAAGTATTTACTTTACTGGACGTAACCCGCAGCATCAAAAAAACGCTGACCAACCGCTATGGAAGCGCCTTTTGGGTTCAGGCGGAAATGATCCGGCTGAACCATTATCCGCATTCCGGGCATTGCTATCCGGACCTTGTGGAAAAAAGAGCAGGCAAAGTAGTGGCACAACTCAGGGCCGTCCTCTGGCGAAAGGACCATCAACGCATCAATAAGCTTTTTTATCGCACTTTGAAAGAACCTTTGAAGGATGGCATCAAGATCCTTTTTCTGGCAAAAATAGATTTTGACTCCCAGTATGGCTTGTCCTTGCACCTCCTTGATATCGACCCGGCTTTTACGCTGGGAGACCTCGAAAGAGAAAAACAAGAAACGATCGGAAGACTAAAAGCCGAGGGGCTTTTTTATAAAAACAAACAGTTGCCCCTGGCATTGCTGCCCCACCGGATTGCCATTATCTCGGTAGAGACAAGCAAAGGTTTCGCCGATTTCAAAAAAGTAATCGCCCCAAATGAGTTTGGATATGCCTATTTCTATTTTCTGTTTCCCGCCCTACTGCAAGGCGACAACGCCATACCGTCTCTTTTGCGTGCCCTGGAACGCATCAGGCAGGTTCTAGATCATTTCGACATGGTGGCCATCATACGCGGTGGCGGCGGGGATATAGGGCTCTCCTGTTATAACGACTATGGTCTGAATAAAGCCATAGCCAACTTTCCACTGCCTGTCATCACCGGCATCGGCCATGCGACCAATGAAACGGTAGCAGAACTGATCGCCTTTGAAAATTGCATTACGCCTACTAAAATGGCGCAGTGGCTGCTGCAGCGCACTCACCAGGTGGCGGTTCCGGTGGAAAGAGCGAGAAAACAATTGGTCAACAGGTCGACCCAAATCCTAAACGAACATAAAGACCGCTTTAAAGCGCAGACAAAATATTTTAAATCAGTTACACTCAACCGGATTAGTTCCCATCACAACATGCTGGCCAGGCAACAAACCAGCCTGGGGCAACAAACTCTTTTTTTATTAAAACAAAACCGGCAGACGCTGCGGCAAAAGAAAAATGAACTGGATAAAAACGCGTCGGATTTCATTATCACAACCCGTACTGCCCTGAAAGCCTTTGACCGGCAAGTTAAACTTATGGACCCGGTACATGTTTTAAAAAGAGGTTACAGTATTGCTTATGCAAACAATAAGGTAATTACCAGTACGTCGCAGGTAAAACCCGAAGAGGAGCTGACTACGGTCGTGGCTGACGGCGTTTTAAAAAGCAGGATAACCCACAAACAAAAAAACACCCCTGATGAGTAAAAAAATAAGTTACACTGAGGCGTTCGAAGAACTGCAAACCATTGTAGCAGAAATAGAAACAGGAGCAATTACCGTTGATGTGCTTTCCGATAAGGTAAAAAGAGCAACGGCACTTATCGGTATCTGTCAAAAAAAGCTGACGGCTACCGAAGAAGATGTACATACGATATTAAAGGAACTCGAAGAGAAAGAAGGCTTCAACCACCTGACTGTGGCCATCGGCAGAAGTAAGGACGCCCAAACTGCTGAAGGAGACGAATAAAATGCAGAACTCAATCAAAAATGAACCTGCTCAAGTTGCAAAAAAATTATTGGTAATCGCTTTAAGCTGAAAAGAAATGGAATACATTGATTATTATAAAGTATTAGGCGTGGACAAAAACGCAACCAAAGACGACATCAGAAAAGCCTATCGTAAACTGGCGCGCAAATACCACCCCGACCTGAACCCCAATGACGAAAGCGCCAAGAAGCGTTTTCAGCAGATCAACGAAGCGAATGAAGTACTGAGTGATCCAGAAAAAAGAAAAAAGTACGATCAGTACGGTCAGGACTGGAAACAGGCGGAAGCTTATGAAAAAGCCAGGCAGTCTGCCGGCACCTCCGGCTATGGCCAGCCGGGCGGTGGAACGGAATGGCAGTCCTATACCGGTAATTTTGACGAAGATGTATTTTCGGATTTTTTCTCTTCCATGTTCGGGGGTGCAGGAGGAAGGCGAAGCCGCGGGCATGTAAAATTCAAGGGACAGGACATACGCGCGCAGTTGCAGCTGAGCCTGAGGGATGCTTATACCACGCACAAACAAAGCTTTAACGTCAACGGAAAAAACATCCGCATTACCATTCCGGCAGGCGTAGCCAATGGCCAGGAAATAAAAATCAAAGGTTATGGAGGCCCTGGAGTAAATGGCGGGCCTCCCGGGGATCTTTATATTCAATTTGTCATCAAGAATGATTCCCGGTTCAAGCGAATGGGTGATGATTTGTACCTGAAAGCACCCCTGGATTTGTATACCGCCGTACTGGGGGGAGAAAAAATGCTGGAGACCCTCAATGGAAAGGTAAAAGTAAAGATTCAGGCGGGCACCCAAAATGAATCAAAAATTCGCTTAAAAGGGAAAGGCTTTCCCGTTTATAAAAAGGACGGGCAGTTCGGAGACCTCATCGTACATTTCTCCATACAGGTTCCTACAAACCTCACCCCAAAACAAAAAGAATTGTTTCAACAACTGGCCAACAGTTAAAAAATGAAAATCATGAGGACAACAGATCTATTTCCCGTAACTGAATTATGCAAGCAGCATCAGATAGCAGTGACGTTTCTCCACGAGTTAAGCGAAAATGGCCTGGTACAAATAGAGACAATAGAAGAGACCGAATACATAAGCGCTGAACGACTGAGCGAAACTGAACGTTTTATACGTTTGCATAATGAGCTGGCCATTAACCTGGAAGGGCTGGAGGCCATCGCTCACTTATTACATAAGGTGGAACATCTTCAGGCCCAAATCCGGGATCTCCACAACCGGCTCCGGCTATATGAAGATGAGCCGGAATGACAAACGTGCTTATCCAATTAAAAAACCCTTTTATCGAAAATCATTTTTAGTATCCGGATACTTTTAATACATTTATACCACGATTTTTCGCAGTAGAATTGTATATTTAAAAAATCAAAAAGTATCATGTCGTATCCTTTTCAAATTAAGTCAAAAGAAGCCCGTGACGCGGCTTATCAAAAAAGTGTTGAAGACCCCGAAGGTTTCTGGGGAGAAATCGCCGAACAATTCCAATGGAAGAAAAAGTGGGACAAAGTCCTTGACTGGCGTTTTGAGGGAGAAGGAGCCCCGGTCATTAACTGGTTTAAAGGGGGAAAACTGAATATCACGGAAAATTGCCTGGACCGGCATCTCAAAGACAAGGCCGACCAGCCTGCCATCGTCTGGGAGCCCAACAATCCGGAAGAACATTACCGCAGCCTTACCTATAAACAACTGCACCAGAAGGTGTGTACATTTGCCAATGTACTTAAAAACAACGGGATCAAAAAGGGCGACCGTGTTTGTATTTATATGGGAATGGTTCCCGAACTGGCTATTGCCGTCCTGGCCTGCGCCCGTATAGGCGCCATCCATTCCGTTATTTTCGGTGGCTTTTCCGCACAGTCTATTGCCGACAGGATCAAAGATGCCAAGGCAGAATTCATGATCACCTGCGACGGCGCCTTTCGTGGTCAGAAAGTTATTCCTCTGAAAAGTGTTGTGGATGATGCGCTGGTACAATGTCCTACCATCAAACGCACGATTGTCCTGACCCGTACCCGCACGCCGGTATCCATGATCAAAGGCCGCGACGTATGGTGGGAAGACGAGATCAAAAAAGTAGAGACCCAAGGTAATCCGGAATGCCCCGCCGAAGAGATGGACGCCGAAGACGTGCTGTATATCCTATATACCAGCGGCAGTACCGGGAAACCCAAAGGCGTCGTTCACACCACGGCCGGATACATGATTTACTGCACCTACACTTTTGTCAACGTATTTAACTACCAGCCGGGGGAAGTGTATTTTTGTACCGCGGATATCGGCTGGGTAACCGGCCACAGCTATATCGTCTACGGTCCGCTGGCCGCAGGGGCCACCTCTATGATGTTTGAAGGAATCCCCACCTATCCGGACGCCGGACGCTTTTGGGATATCGTAGATAAACATAAGATCAACATCCTGTATACCGCCCCCACGGCCATACGTTCCTTAATGGCGCACGGCCTGGATTACGTCAAAGATAAAGACCTGAGTTCACTGCGGGTACTCGGAAGCGTGGGAGAACCCATTAACGAAGAAGCCTGGAAATGGTATTATAAAAATATCGGCAAAGAACGTTGTCCTATCGTAGATACCTGGTGGCAGACCGAAAACGGGGGAATCTTGATTTCCACCATTGCTACGGTAACCGATATGAAGCCCTCTTACGCCACCTACCCCCTGCCGGGTGTACAACCAGCGGTCATGGATGAAAACGGAAAGGAGATCACCACACCGGAAGCCAAAGGCAACCTCTGTATGAAATTCCCGTGGCCCGGTATGCTGCGGACTACCTGGGGCGACCACGAGCGCTGTTACAACACCTACTTTTCAGCTTATCCCGGCTATTACTTCAGTGGAGACGGTTGCCTGCGTGAAGCAGATGGCAAATACCGGATCACCGGCCGGGTAGATGATGTGCTCAATGTCAGCGGCCACCGCATCGGTACGGCGGAAGTGGAAAACGCCATTAACATGCACGCCGATGTGGTGGAGAGCGCCGTAGTCGGCTTCCCGCATGACATCAAAGGGCAGGGCATCTATGCTTTTATCATCATCGAAGGGGAAGTAGATGAGGACCGTGATCTGGCACAAAAAGATATACTGGAAACCGTTAGCCGCATCATCGGCCCCATTGCCAAACCCGATAAAATCCAGTTTGTAAAAGGGCTGCCCAAGACGCGTTCCGGTAAAATCATGCGCCGCATTCTCCGCAAAATCGCCGAAGGAGAACTCGACAACATCGGCGATGTGACCACACTTCTAAATCCCGATATTGTGGAGGACATAAAAGCCGGCCGCGTGTAAAAAAAAGCTTGTCCACTGTTCGTAAAGCGAAAGTTGTCTCGGACAACTTTCGCTTTATTATTTGTTTTACCGTGTTTGCTCTTCTTTTTTTTAGCCGGTGAATTAGAACTACCCACCCACGCCAGAGGCGATGGGTTGGGCTTCGGGGGTCGTAGACTTA
>CAYXRN010000097.1:0-12293 GCA_964467635.1 uncultured Chitinophagaceae bacterium
AGGCAAACTAGAAGTGCGCAGATTAATTCTATGAGTCTCCCGTTTTTCATATCCTATTATTTTGGTCTGGATGTATAGTCATTTTTACAACCGTAAAGGTTAGGACGAATAGCAAAGAATTTTGATTTTCCTTCCATTGATTTTTTTCAACAAGTTAAAAGCTATTTGAGACTCACGGCATGGTGGAGTGATGCAGGCGAATGGTTATTAATTGCCGGATAGCAATAACAGGAATGGCACTCTTAACAACCATCTGTGGATTTGACTTTGCCCTAGGGTTACCGTAAAGCGCACTGGCAGAAGATACCATGCCTACGATATTACACTCGTTATTTACAATAGGTCCTCCGCTTTCACCGAGGCTGTAATCCGCAGTAACCGCCATTCTTGCCTGTTCGTTATCGCGTAGCCCTCCGGGGTGCATAATGAAATTTTTAGCCACAATTCCTTTGGTCATATAGTACAGTATGTGTGCAGGATGCCCCATGACAAATACTTCCGAGCCTTCTTCTGCTGTCTTACCAAGTGGCAGGGGCACAAGAGGAACACCCCTGGTATCTATCTTGATGATGGCGATGTCATTAATCTTAGAACAGGATAATATGCCGGTTACCGGATAGAACGTTCGATCTGCGGTCATGGCAAGGAGTGGTAGTTGCCTGTCACTGGTATCTGAAAACCTCTTCATAACGTGATAGTTGGTTACACAAACTCCATCCGGACCGATAATGAATCCACTGGCCCTTATGGAGGCACCTACCAGAACTATAGTGGACTGCTTTAACCTGTTGTAGATTTCCGGACCATCCAGGGTTTTGTGATAGGGATTCGTTAGCCGTAGCTTTACCACATGATTTAAAGCGCTGTCCAGTTTCGCTAAGACTGAAGAAGGCTTTAGGTAATTGCCTTCCGCTTTTATTTTGTCTATCACTGGACCGACTTCTCTTTTAGCTATCCTGCCCATCTGGTATTCTATCGGACTAAATTGTGCCGAAGCAACAGATACGATCAATATACTGGAAGTGATAGCCGTTATCACACAGCGCAAGGCTTTCATTCTAATGATTTTTTATGGAAAATCAGGATTGCCTTTTTACTAATGTGATCATGGCCGATAATTCTTCTACGGCAGCGTCATTTCCTCCTGCAAAACCAGTGAATCTGAACCGTATATTACCCGCTCCGTCAATGACAAACTTGGTTGGGATGCCCCTGACCTTGTAGCTTTCTACAACTTTGTTTGTCCCTGTTTGTGCATCCTTTAAATCCAAAAGAACTTCAAAAGGATACTTATGGGTCGCAAGAAAATCTTTGATCCTGGCTTTGGTGCTATCCTCTCTTTCCCAGGTATGAATAAAGAGGAACTGTACTTCCGGATCATTTTTATACTTATTGATCGCCATCTTCATGGAAGGGAAGGAGGCCTTGCAGGGTCCGCACCAGGTCGCCCAGAAGTCCAAAATCACTATTTTCCCCTTATAATCAGATAAAGCAACCGTGTTTCCGTTAATGTCTTTTAACGAAAAGGCAGGGGCAGGCTGGTTGATCATCTTCCTGGGCAATGTTTTCATGAAGTTTTCATACAACTGCTCGTTTACTTTTGCGAGATAGTCCTCATAACCGGCATCACTGCCGTTGACTAGTTTGTATAATTTCTCAAGTGATTCTTTCATATCCGGCGTAGCCTTCCCGTCATGAAGGGCCTCGTCTATCTTGTCAAAGGCTTCTTTATTTCTATTTAAGGCTTCCAGTATCCGGGCGTAAAAGGAGTAAGTTGAACCTTTGACATTTCCCTTGTCTTTTTCTGCTTTGTATGCTTTTTGCACATATTCTAACGCGCCTTTATAATTTTCTTCTTTATACAATATTTGCGCGTACATTCTACAATAACCCGGATAGCCTGTGGCTGCAAAACCCGCGCCATGTTCTTCTTTTTTAATGGTCATAAAGGCATAGGCATTGGCAATTGCTTTTTGAAGTAATTTTTTGGCTTCTTCCAGATGCTGATTTTGCCGGATGAAAACCCGGGCTATTCCGGCCCATCCTTCCCCTTTCCAAACCTGGGTTTCAATCATATTTGCATACTGAATGGCTTTACCCGGGTTGTTTTCTTGTGCGTATGCCGTGGCGACAGAATTTCGTGCATAATCGTAAATAATGCGTTCATCTCCGAATTCCTCCGGAGGGAACCGTTTGATCCACTCCTTATACAATTTTTCCTTCTCTGTAGCGCTTTTTGCATCATAAATAATACGAACCTGCTCATTACGTATAACATATCCTTCCGGAAATGTGATTTTTTCTGCTTTCAGAATTGAATCAACAACTTGGGTTTCTTTCAAACGGTAAAAGAAATTGCGGGCCGTTATCCAGTCTTTTTCGTCTTTACTTTTCAAAAGTGCATACAGCTTTGCCCGAAGCAGTGCATGATCTGCCTCGTCTGTTGATTCCGCCAGACGGGTATAATACTGTGTCAAAGTGTCTGTGTCTGTATTTTTATCCTGGCTTTGTGCAAAGCGCCCCTGCAAGGAAAACAGGACAAATAATAGTAGTGATGCAAAATATTTTTTCATGTCATTTAAATTTTAAGGAAGTTTATAACTGATGTCTACTATTTTATTGAATCCGCTGTAGTGTTTTGTGTAATTTGAGAGATTACCCGTTGCCGTTACCGGGAATAGATACAATTTACCTTCGCTGCCATTCCAGGTAGCTGCCAGCAGGTAAGGGCTTTGTGAACCGGGAATACCTTTCCGGTATAATAGCTTGGTTATGGATTCCCCGGAGGGGAAGCTGAAAATGGAAGCTACCGTATTGGAAGTGGTTTCGTATCGATAGATGTGATTGTCTATGCTGTAATAGATATGGGGCGTTATGGTAGAGCTGGTCCATGAAGACGCCTGCAATATTTTTGCATCAGCAATGGTTGCTTTAGCAAGTGTGATCACCGGCGCAGCCGTAGTGGCATCAGTAGAAAATCTTAGGTAGTAAGGGGTGCCGGCACCATTCATGATGGTATTATATTCCCCTAATACGTTGGATGAATCCATGTAAATCATTTCCAAGCCGGTATTATTCATATCAAAAAGACTGTTCGATGCCGATGCCGGAAAGGCATTCAAGGCTGTTGAACTGACAGCATAAAAGCGCTGGTTTTTATTGTCGTATACTACCATGCTATAAGCGGAATTATAGTTTATCCCTCCTGCTACAAAAGGAAATATCCGGTAGTCCAGGTTTACTCCTGGAGCCAGCAGTTCTGCACCCCAGTATTTTGCTCCCGGGAAGCCGCCTACCAGGTTGTAATGTATTTTGCCATCATCAATGATAATGCCATCCCCGCCATATTGCCGGCTACCGTATAAATAACCCCGCCAGTTAATATATTCCGGATCAGCCGGTACGGGTGCCTTGAAAAAAAGCTGTGGATAATCGAATAGTTTTTCGAAAGTCAGGTAATTCAACTCGACGGCGCCACCTTCGGCGACGATATACATGCGCTTGCCTGAAGCGGAAAGGTCGTCTGTTACACCAAAGGGCGTCAACTCCAGCCTCAGCGGCTTTCCAAGGGGAGCGGCTGCATTGGTGCTGGTATATAGGTGATGCACAACAGTATCATTGGGCAGGATAATGGACATGTCCGTAGTGCCGTCTACGTCCTCCAACAACAACCAGCCCTCCCGGAAACTATTGCTTATCAGTAACTGGTAAAGTAAAAAAGAAGAGACACCGGTTGTTTTATCGGTTACTTTATAAGTAAGCCGGTACCGCTGACCTAGGGTAAAGGGAGCTCCTTTCACCACATAGGAAAGGTTGCGTGTGGAATCTATCACGGTATTCGGCAGGTTATAAGGGCTGTTCGGAGAATTATCATAAACCGACCATTCATATTCCAGCTCTTTTTCCTCCACAGGCATGGTCTGCAATATTTGAGGGGCCAGTTTTATCGTATCACCCACTTCCACAGCAATCAATGAGCCTGATGCGTTGTCTTTAATGGTGATTGCATTAATAGGGTGAAGATCGTAATGGCCTTTATCCTTGTAACAGCTTTGAAGAAGTACCAGGGCGAGCAAAATATATAGCAGCTTGAAATCTTTCATTAGAAGTCATTTTTGAAATTATACGTATTTAGGGGAATACCACCTTGTTGCCAAATTCATCTATGAGCGGGCCATTTTCCTGTTCATAAGTTACGAGGGCTTGTTTTACCTGTTGGGCAAGGTAGTTCAACTCGGCAGGAAAAATAGGGGCACTGTCCCAATCCGATTTTCCGGTAGCCAGGATCATAAACTGAAACTTAACCGTTGAATAAGTACCAAACCAATAAGTAGACCAGCTGGCTGGCTTGACCAACTGATCGGTAATGTATATTTTATAAACCTGCCTGCTTTGGCTATAACGTTCATCGGTAAATCCCTGCTTAAAGTCCGGGGACTCCCCGATCTGTAAAAACAACTTAAAGACGCTGTCTTTCATAGCAGCTGTTTTGTGTAGATAGATCTGCAAGGTATCCTGGTAGTTACCGGCGTGGACCAACAAAGAACCGAAGTCATAATCTCTTCCTTCTACTGCCGTAGAGCCTTCCATAGGTACCAGATTTACTACCCTGTCCCGATCTGTCGCATCGCCCATGATGCGTACTACGACATAGGCCGTATCGGTGACTTTTCCAAAGTCTTGGGTGGCAAATGTATAATAGAGGCTGTCAGGCTGTACCTGGAAATCATAAAAGTAAACCCTCGGGTCTTCTTGATACATGAGCCGTTCATCTTTTTCACAAGAAGCTATGAAAATGAAGAGCGTTGGTATTGCCGCGGCTATAATATATTGTCGTATTTTTTTCATGACCGGTTATTTTTTCATTTATTACTTACCGAATTCGATCTCATCCAGTGGTTCGGGGAATACGTATTTTTTTTCAGTCATGGGATTACCTATGCCCCCTGGTATGTTCACTATGTTGTTTCTTTTATAGTAGAACCACAGTTGACCTTCGCCGTAAAATTCTTTACGGTAGGCTTTCTGTAGTTCTGCCTGGAGTGTTTCCTCATCTGTGTCAGCAGGAAGTAGAGGGATCAGCCTGGCCTGGCGAACCGTGTTCAGATATTTGACGCCCTCCTGAGGAGTGGGTGCTGCGGCTGCAGCGATATAATACATTTCGGACAGCTTGATTATAGGAATAAGTTTTTCTTTTACATTGGAAGGATTGTCCGTATAATATTTTTTAGTATAAACCACAGAAGCTGATAGCTGTGACCAAAGGCTCTGCGATGCAGCCGGACTACGCAAGTCGGTGCCATAGCCCGTGGTACTCACTTCATATAGGTCGTTCAGTCTGGTGCGTCTGGAAAAAAGGTCGGTAGCATCTCCAGCGGTTGTGGAGGTGCTTTTAAAATAGTCGTCCGCTATTTCTTTTAAATCCGAATTATATAGGGAAAAAATGTGTTCAGGCGTAAAGGTGAGATCTGCATCAACAGAGGTAGGGTCCGTATTGATCTCTGACTGGGTTATAAAACGAAATTCTCCGCCATCAATTACTGCTGTAGCATACTTTAGGGCGTTGGCATCATCTTCTTTAAACTGGTATAAACGTGCCAGCGTAGCTTTTACAGCCCAATAATTCAGGTGATTTTGGCGGAACATGAGAAATAGGTCGGTAGCTGTGCTGCCTTGGTTGCCCGCTATCTGATCTATGTCGGGATATGCGGCCAGCAGCTGTTCTGCTTCCTTCAGGTCCGCTTCACAAAGTGTCAGGACTTCATCTTCAGTATTTTTGGCTTGGGGAACAACGGTAAAGTCTTTCATATAAGGGATTGCGGGTGTTTTTGCGTGCTGTCCGTTGAGGTAGGCGGGAGCGAACATTCTAAGCAGGTCAAAGTGTAAAAAGCCCCGCAATGCCAGTGCTTCTCCTTTAATAATGTTATAGGTTGTCCCGCCTAGCAGATCTTTATGTCGGTCTATATTGTCTAAAATATAATTTACCTGTGCGATGGAAGCATAGCTGCTTTGCCAGATGTCGTGTATCGTTTGCCGTACATCCAGAACGCTGCCGCCCGATTCGGTATAATGATACCTGGCTGCCTCCCCGTACCAGTCCGTGGTACTGCTCTTGTTTTCATAGCGTTGCGCCAGCACATCCAAAAAGCCGTAGCTGAGGTTGCCTCCGTAAGAATCCACATCGCTCATCTTTGCATAGACTCCCCACAACACATCGATAAAACCCTGTCTGGATGAAAACTGTTCGTCCTCACTGGTTTGCGTCGCCGGTGTGACATTAAGCCATTTTTTGCAGGACGAAATACCTGAAAAGCAGAGCGCCAAAACAAGGAGTAAAAACGTTTTTTTATATTGCATAACAATCAATTTATCATGTTTTAAAAAGTAGTGGTCAACTGGATCGTATAGGTATGGCTGTAAGGATAATCCAGCCCACGTTCCCTCCTGATGCTGGACAGCCGGAAGAGATCAGCGGTGTAGAGGGTGATTTTTGTGTTCTGAACATGCAGTTTTGCATTCAGTTCATCGGAAAAGCGATAATACACAGAAGCGTTTTCCAGGCTGAGCAGATCGTAGTCCTGGACAAACCTGGAGGTGGCATAGGTCGGCGTGGTATACGCTCGTCCACTGGGATCAATGAGCCCTTTAAAAAAAGTATGGTCACCCGGCTGTTGCCACCTTTCTTCTAAGACGCGTTTGTCTGTGTTATACATGGTGGGGTCGATATTTTCTACCCGGTCAATCAGTGTCTGATTGTAGGTCTGTCCGCCGTAACGGTACCTGAAATATAAGTTTATGCCTATGCCATGCATTTCAAAATTGGTTCCGAAAGTACCTTCCACTTCGGGGCGTGAATCTCCCACTATTTTCTTATCAAGCGGATTGTAGGTAGTGACCAGCTCTCCATTCCTTGCCACAAGTATTTCCTGTCCCGATGCAGGGTCTATGCCTAGAGAAGGAACTGCCCAGATGGCCGTGGTGGATTGTCCTTCCGCATAGCGCGGTATGGGCATGGAGCTAAAGCTGGTATCTGCACGCTTGTTCATGGCTTCTATTTCCTCAGATAGGTCGGTGATGGTTGTCTTAACCCCGGTTGCATTAAGAAAAACCGACCACCTGTTGCGATTGCGGGGATTGGAAAAAATCATATAACGAATATTCAATTCCCATCCTTTAGATTCGAGGTTCCCCAGGTTGGCACTGTAGCTGTCAAAGCCGGTAGAAGGTGCCGTGGAGACGGTAGCAATACTGCCTTGTGTCTTTTCGAGGTAATAATTGGCGGTCATGTCCAATTTATTAAACAGGGTAACATCTATACCCAGGTTATTTTTTTGTGTTTTCTGCCAGCTGAGACCAGCATTGCCGTAGCCGAGCAGGTAGGGGGGGATAATGCCCCGGTATTCCCGGTCGGTATAATATTGGGTGGTCGTCACCCCCAGATAAGACGGAAAGTTTTGGGAGCCGGTGTAGCCGAAGGAATAACGCAACTTTAAGCGGTTAATCGATGGCTGGTTTTTCAGAAAATCCTCATTGTGCAGGTTCCATCCCACGCCGGCAGACCAAAGCGGAGCAAAGCGGTGTTGTGATCCAAATTTCGAGGAGCCGTCACCTCTAAAAGAAAAATCCAGTAAATAACGGTTGTCATAAGAGTAACTCAGGTTTGATAAAAGGCTGAACATCCTGGAAAGGCTTTCACTGCCTGTCGGCTTGGAATTGTCAGGAAATTTGTTGCCAAGGGTGAGCTGGTCAAGCGTGGAATTAGGGAATCCTTCAACTGTAAAGAAATAACTGCTGTATTTTTCCTGCCGGATATTAAGCCCTGCTGTAGCAAAGATGAGGTTTTTGCCAAAGTATTTATGGATATTGGCCGTTAACAGTTCTTCGATGCTGGTACGTAATCCATTCCCTTTGGTATAGGTCCCTTTTTCGAAAGTAGGTTTGGTGGCAAAACGGGTGGCTTGTGCGGGAAAGAACTGGTCCGACTGATCGGCTTGTCGTTGATAAGCAAAATTAGAATTAAACCGGAGCCAGTCTGTCGCCTGCCATTGTATGCTGAAATTTTCAATGATATTCTGATAACTCGTCTGGTCAATCGTGTGCAATGTCGTATTGTACAAAGGGTTGAGCGGGCGGGTGGGACCTTGTCCGTCGAGGTTGTCATACAAGTCGAAATTGGTCAGCCTGTTGCCATTCACGTCCCGTACCTCTTCGAGATAGAAGACCAGATGACCGGATGAATCATAAGGCGACCAATAAGGATTCAGGCGGGTATATTGCCGGAAAGAGCCGTAAGGAGAATTGACGCCTTTATTGAAGTTGAGGGTAAGTTTATTCCTGAACTGGAAATTGTTGATGCGGTAGGACAAGTAGGTGCTTCCGGTAATGGTTCGTCTGTGAGAGCCTTTCATGGTTCCTTTATTATTATGATAAGTAAGGTTAATGCCATATTGTACTTCCTGTCCGCCGCCTTCCAGGTACAAAGTGTGCTTTTGCCCGACGCCTGTGCGGACTGGCTGGGCTATCCAGTCGGTGTTAACGCCTTTTTGTATGGCCGCCAGCCTGGCATTATAAAAGTAGGCCAGCTCTTGATCTCGTTCATTCCAACCAAAGGAGTAAGCACCTGCTTTTTGTTCCAGCTCAAATTTTCGTTCGGCATCCAGCAGATTGTAATCGGTAAGGTCAGGGGTTTCTATAGTGAGGTTTCCGGTATAGGTGAGCCGCAGCTTCCCGGCCTCGGGCTGGATCGTTTCGATCACCACCACGCCGTTGGCAGCCCGGGAACCGTAGATGGCTGTGGCAGCGGCATCTTTCAGGATGTCTACTTTGCGGATCCGGTTCATATCCAGGTCATTGATCTGTGAAAGAGTCGCCTCAAAACCATCCAGGATAAACAAAGGCATGTTAGGAGTATGGGCGTAGTTAAAAGGATTGGAAGTCGTATTGTTGACATTAACCAAACTGTTCCCCCCACGAATTACGATATCGGGCATTTTATTGGGATCAGAACCGGTATTGATGTTTTCTGTAATATGGAAAGAAGGGTCCAATGCACTCAGCGTAGCAAATAAATTGTTGTTGGATACTTTACTTAGATCTTCGGCAGTAAAGGAGGTGGATGCCCCGGTAAAATTGGCTTTTGGCCTGGAGAATACACCGGTGACTACCATGTCGTTTAAAGATTGGGAAGACGTAGATAATTCGATTGTCAGTTGCTTGTCTTCCGTCACCGTAATTTCTTTTGTTTCATAGCCTAAATAGGATATAACAAGCAGATCACCCTTTGAGGCCGTAATTTGAAACTGTCCTTTCGTATTGGTGGTAGTGCCCTCCGATGTTCCCTTGATATAAACACTTGCCGCTACCAAAGGCGCATGAGTTGCCGCGTCTGTTACAGTTCCCTCCAGTACAAAAGCCGGTTTTGGGGCAGTATGGCTTTCGGAAGGATTAGTAGCCTGATCCGGAGCAGTATCTTTTCTGACGATATAAACTATTTGGTTTTGTATCTTATAACCCAGGTCCATTCCGGACAGGCATTGATTCAGCACCTCCTCCAGGCTGCCCTCTGTTACATGTATGTCGACCTTTTTTGACCGGGGCAACAGCCGGTTATCCCACAAAAAGGAATAGCCGGTTTGCTTTTTGAGCAAGCGGAATACTTGTCCAACCGGCATATTTTCAGCATTGATGGTGATGTCTTGCGCATGTACTTTGGCATTTACCTGCAATGCGGTAAACAGGAGTAAGAACACCGCTATCCGTGAAATGAGCAAGCATTTTTTTAAGAGAGAAAAGCGCAAATATTTTCGCTTGGTAAAACTACCCATATAGTTGGTTTTTAAAATGAACAAATCCCTGATTCGCTGTGTACTGCATCCGCTCTACCCTGGTCCACCTGTCTTGTCTGCCCCTTTCGCCAACGGCAGATACACTAGAAATTTTCACGGGGAGCACTTTCTAAACGCATAGTCGTTGATACGCTATTTTGATAATACAATTACCTGTCTTCCTTCACGTCTACAGTGTATCCCATAATTATTCAAGACTTTCAAAATATCGGAAAGGCGTACGCTTCTGTCGATCATGCCATTGAAATGATTTGTTGGTACCGGGCCTTCATATACGATGTCTACATTGTACCAGCGGGAAATTTGATGCATGATTTCTTTGACACCCGCGCCCCCCATGTATATCTGCCCCCTTGTCCATGCTGTAATTCCCCGGATATCAGCATTTTTGATCAACGCTAATTTGTCTGACTCAGATAGGCTGGCCTGCTCTCCAGGCATAAGCCTTTGTGTCTGATCCGATGTTTTTACCACAACGGCACCCTCCAGGAGGGTTACCCGGCTGGAAGATTCGTTGCCATAAGCTTTTACATTAAAACGGGTACCCAGCACCTTTATCTCCATGCCTTTTAATTTTACAAAAAACGGACGGGCGGCATCCGGAGCTACTTCAAAATAAGCCTCTCCCGATATGTGTACCTGCCTTTTATTCCCTGTAAAGGCAACCGGATATCTGATGGAAGAAGCCGCATTGAGCCAAACTTTACTGCCATCCGGTAAAATAATCTGATATTGTCCGCCGCGTGGAGTTACAATGCTGTTATAACGGATGGTTGCTGGCCGGTTGTTGTCCGCCGGTTGACGGTTATAGGCCAGTATCCCATTGTTTAATTTGACCACATTCATATTGCCCTGCTTGGTCAATGTTCCGTTTGCCAGGTTACTGTCAAGGTTGATTTTTTGCCCATCGGCCAGGGTGAGTACCGCTTTATTGCTACCTGGTGCTATGTCACGGATTGTATTTTGAACGGCTACTTCCCGGGAGTGAGGGGTGAACTTGAAGATGTACCACCCGAAGACGCCGAGCATTGCCACAGCGGCAGCGGCATACCACCACCGGCGTATTCCTTTCCGGCCAGCATAAGGGGATTTTGCTTTTCCCTGTATCCCCGACTTAATGCCTTCAAGCATGGTCTGTCGGATGTTTTTTTCCTCTTCTTCAGATAGGGTGGCTTTTGACTTTTCATCCAGTCTGTTGTAATATTCTTCCAGGAGCCGCTTTTCTGCCCGAGAGGACGTCCCCTTTAAATATCTATTCAGAAGCTGCAAGAAAACCCACTTTTTCATCATGCCGTTTATAATAGGTACCAAAAAGAAAGGAGTACCCTACGGTAAGATGAAAATTATTTTAAAAGGCCGATGGATAACAGGCAGCATATAGTGGCGAGCCCGGAACGGAGGTATTGCAATGAACGGGATATTCTTTTTTCAACCGTTTTTGGAGAAATACCTAACAACGTGGCAATTTGCCTGTAAGTCATGTTCTCTTCGCGACTGAGCAGAAAGGCTTGCCGGCAGTCTTCAGGTAGGCTGTCAATAAGATTATTCAGCAATTGCTGTTGTTCTTTAAATAGCAAAGGGTCGTCAGTAACGATATCCACAGTCATCTGACTGAGTCTTTCGTAAAAATCCTTGCTATGCCGTTGTTCCCGAATAGCTTTAAATACTGCAAATCGGGTGGCCTGCCTGAGATAAGCGGAAAGGTATTTAATATTTGTTTCAGCCCTTCTTTGCCATAAGCTGATGAATACCTGTTGAACTGTGTCCCGTGCGGCTTCTTTGTCCTGCAGGATATGATATGCGGTGCGCAGCAAGGCCTGCCAATATCGCTCATATATCTCTGTAAATGCTCCTTCATCATCGTTTTGCATCAACGATAACAGTTCCGCATCTGTATGAGTGCCATATGAATCATTCAGGTTTTGCACTTCATTCAGGTTGTTTTATCATTACATGCAAAGGTAAAAATTTCTTTAATGGCTATTGGTATCAATTTTCGATAAGGCCGTGATAATGCAACCGTGTGGAACAGGAGGGACTACTTTCCCGTACGAATCTCGGATAGGATATAATACGGTATCAGACCAGGCAGCCTTCATTTTCATTAAGAACGCATATTGCTAAGAGTAGATTTTGCGCCAAATGTGCCCTTTCGCTCAGGAAAAGGGGGAAATTCGTCTTGTTTGGTGGATTTCCAGTTTATAAAGGATTGGCATGGTAATTCATGCCCGGTTTTGCAGGAGTGTCCCTTTATATCATGCTTGTCAGGAAAAACCTGACTAGGCTGATACGAAACGTAACATTAATTGCTTGCTTGCCGGTATTGTTCCTCAAATTTTTTGGATATGGAACCTTCCAATTCCTCCTTATCCGGTCTTTTTTAATTGCCCGACCGTTACTTTTTGCCGGTTATCATGCTAATGAATATCAAACTGGTATAGGTAGGAT
>CAYXRN010000098.1:0-12257 GCA_964467635.1 uncultured Chitinophagaceae bacterium
GAACCGTATCTCCTATTTGGAATTTCATACAGCAAATTTACAAAACTCGCTGCAACAGGCTACAGGGAAAAAGACGGATCGATCGATAGCCACATGACAAAAATGAAAATCAGTGACAAAAAAAGCGTCCAGGTTATCAGTTGTACCCTTTTGTCATTTCTAGTTCTTACGGTACGTCTCATGATCTTTTTGTACAAATGTAAAACACCCGATCCCCGTACCTAAGCCTTTATCGGTAAAAGAAACCGACAAATCGGTAAAAAAGCATATGTCCCGGTTATTCTCCTCTCCGTTGCATGCGGCTGTGCTTATAGCCATAGCTGAAATAGATAACCAGGCCTATTACCAGCCAAATCAAAAAACGCATCCAGTTCGTATATCCTAGTTCCGTCATCAAATACAGGCTGCTGCTAAGTCCGATTACCGGGATCAGAGACAGTCTTTTGATGAAAGTAATAACCGTAATGGCGGTGGAAACAAACAAGAACAGAAAAAAAGGCAACTTATCTTTATACGTATGCCAGTCGCCGGTATAATGAAACAACTCTACGATTTGCCGGTGAAAAAAGATAACCCCGATGATAAACAACACCGGCACGATATACCTTCCATTGATATAAGGTAACTTGAACCGTTTTGGGCCCTTTACTTCTTCGGGAGCCTCTTTGGGCAGCAGCAAAACCCCTCCGCAGACGAGCACAAAAGCAAATAAAGTTCCAATACTCGTCAGGTCCGTCACCTCGGTCAAGTTCATGAATAATGCGGGAATGGCTACCACCAGCGCCGTAACAATGGTCGCGATATGAGGCGTCTTAAACCGCGGATGTATCTTTGAAAACGCCGGAGGAAGCAGGCCGTCCCTGCTCATGCTCATCCAGATGCGAGGCTGGCCCATTTGAAATACCAGCATAACGCTCGCTGTGGCAATCACAGCTCCGATAGAGATAATATAGCTGATTTTAGTTAATCCTATCTTCTGAAATACGAAAGCCAGGGGATCGGTTACCGCCAGTTCCGTATAGTTTACCATGCCCGTCAGCACAAGGGCGATGAGAATATATAAAACCGTACAGATAATCAAAGAATAAATCATTCCTTTCGGCAGGTCTCTTTGCGGATTCTTACACTCTTCGGCAGTGGTAGAAATGGCATCAAAACCGATATATGCAAAAAACACGGCGGAAACCCCTTTCAAAACGCCACCAAATCCATTGGGCAAAAAAGGACTCCAGTTTTCCGGGGTAACGAAAAAGAACCCCATGACAATCACCGCAAGGACAATCAGAATTTTTAGCCCTACCATCCAGTTGGTAGCTCTTTTAGTTTCTCTGATCCCTATATAAACCAGGTAGGAAATAATAAATACAATAGCTAGGGCCGGCAAGTCTGCGATGATTTTCACATTGCCAATAACCGGTGCATTGGACCAAGCATGAAAAGCCGACTGAACGCCCGGATCAAGTGTATTTAATGCAGCTCCCGACTGTATCGCCTCCTGGGCAGTATTAAATCCACGCCAGGCAGACACGTAGTCCGTTGAAAAATAATAGGGTACATGAAGCCCAAAACCTGCCAGCAAATTAGAGAAATATCCGCTCCATGAAATAGCCACCGCTATATTTCCAATGGCATATTCCATAATCAGGTCCCACCCAATAATCCAGGCGATCAATTCACCAAATGAAGCATAAGAATAGGTATACGCGCTACCTGACACCGGAATCCGTGAAGCAAACTCCGCATAACATAAGGCCGAAAAACCGCAGGTTACGGCGGTGATCACGAAAAGAATGGACACCCCCGGCCCACCATAAAAGGCAGCCTGTCCGATCGTGGAAAAAATACCTGCGCCTACAAGCGCAGCGATCCCCATGGCCGTCAAATCTTTTACCCTGAGTTCACGACTTAGTTTTCCCCTTCCACTTTCTACGTCACCATAGCCTGATTCGGCATCTTTCAGGATGAGATGGAGTGGCTTTTTCCTAAAATATTTGTTTTTCATCTATATCCGTAGGTAAAATTCAAATTCAGCTTTCGCGGTTTAACAGCATTTCCACCAGTTCTTCCAGCCTTTGTTTTCTAGCAGACAGCACATTGATCTGTTCCAGTTCCTTCCTCGCCTGAAAAATGTATTCCTCCTTTTGCTCCCTCGCCCACTGGTCAATATGGCAGTCCTTATAGATTTGCAGCATTTCGCTGATTTTTCTTTCCGGCTGATTACAGTCAAGCAAAGCAAGGATTCCGGCTTTTTGGGTCGCATTAGCAAGTTCGTATGCCTTGATAAGCAGAAAGGTCTTTTTATTCGATAAGATATCTCCGCCGGCCAACTTGCCAAACTTCTCGGGATTGCCAAAGGCGTCCAGGTAATCATCCTGTATCTGAAAGGCAATGCCGATATTCTTTCCGAATGCATACATGCTTTTTAAGTTACCGTCGCTGCCGCCGCCAAGCAACCCGCCCATTTGCAAACTTCCTGCCAGTAAGACGGAAGTCTTTAGAGTGATCATTTGAAGATAGTGGGCCATTTTCACCTTATCGAGCGGCAAATCTGCGAGATCCATATCCAATTGCTGTCCTTCGCAAACTTCCCTGGCCGTGCGGTTAAACACGTCAAGAATACCATCCTTCCGCTCATTTCTAATCTGGTTTAACTCCTCATAAGCCTTTACCAACAAAACATCGCCCGCCAGCAAAGCGCTTGAAGCACCAAATTTTTGATGAACCGAAGGCTGCCCTCTGCGCAAAGGAGCTTCGTCCATAATATCGTCATGAACAAGGGTAAAATTATGAAATAGCTCGATCGCCAAAGCCGCCTTATAGGTGTCTTCAGAAATGTCATCAAAAAGATCATTGCCCATGAGGCACAAAACCGGCCGTATGCGCTTTCCTCCAAGCTGCAAAATGTAGTGTGCCGGGTCGTATAAGGTTTCAGGTACTGTGGGGAAAACACCCGCAGTAATACGGGCTTCCAGGCCCTGTAATAATGATTTAAAAGACTGCATACAATACAAAGATCGGTTTGTTCAACTTTTTTAATTCATACAGAGGCATGTCCGGTCGCTACCTTTTGCTTTTAAGTTGCTTCTGACCTACCGCTACCAGGTCATAATCCAACTGGCGCTTTTCAAGATTCGCCGCCACGACTTTAATTTTCACCTTATCTCCCATTCGAAATGCCAGTCCGGTACGCATTCCCTTCAACGCATATTCCGTATCGACGAATACGAATTCGTCCAGCTCTTCCAAGTCCATTAGCGACACCATTCCTTCACATTTTGTATCAATGGTTTCCGCCCAAAAGCCAAAATGGGCTACCCCGCTGATCACCGCATCAAAATCCTCTCCCAGGTACTGCCGCATGTATTCTACCTGTTTGTATTTCTGTGCCGCACGTTCGGCATCCATCGCGCTACGCTCCTGTTCAGAACAATGAATGCACTTACTTTCCAATTGTTTGTCTGCTTTGGGCTTCCCTGACAGGCTGGCGGCGATAAGCCGGTGCACCATGATATCCGGGTAACGCCTGATGGGGGAAGTAAAGTGACAATAATTTTGAAAAGCGAGACCGTAATGGCCAATGTTCTCCGTAGTATAAACCGCTTTGGACATCGTACGTATCCCCAGCTGTTCAAGTACCATCTGTTCGGGTTTACCGGCTACTTTTTGCAACATCTCATTGAAAGATGCCGCAATAGACGGTGGAGAGGACACATCAAACTTGTATCCCATTTTCGCAGCAAAGGCGACATACATTTTTAATTTCTCCGCATCAGGCACATCGTGTACACGGTAGGGGAACGGCAATTTATGTCCTTTTATCTTTATGGAATCAGCATAGGTAGCTACCGCCCGGTTCGCCAATAACATAAATTCTTCTATCAACTGATGGGCTTCCTTGCTTTCTTTGAGCAGAATACCAATGGGTCTGGCGTTCTCATCCAAATGAAAACGCACTTCCACCGAAGAAAAATTAATAGCGCCCTTTTTAAACCGCTCTTTGCGAAGCGCTACAGCTATCTTATTCAAAAGCAGGACCTCCTTGGCATGCACTCCTTTTTTAGTTTCAATAATTTGTTGGGCGCCCTCGTAGGTAAATCGATGGTCAGAATGAATAGCCGTACGTCCAATCCACGTTTTCTGTATTTTTCCTGAAGTGGTTATCTGAAACAACACCGAAAAAGTTAGTTTATCTTCCTTTGGCCGCAGAGAACATAACTTATTGGAAATTTTTTCAGGCAACATGGGCAGCACACGATCAGCGAGATAAACGGAAGTCGCCCGTTTATAGGCTTCCTTATCCAGCGCGGTATCCGGTTGCACGTAATGACTTACGTCGGCAATATGTACCCCAACTTCAAAAAGGTTATTATCGAGCTTTTTAAACGAAATAGCGTCATCAAAATCCTTGGCGTCCTCTGGATCAATCGTTATGGTAAACGTTTTCCGCAGATCTTTTCTTCCTGACAATTGCGCTTTTGAAAAATCTTCCTTCAATCGTTCCGACTCTTGCAATACTTCTTTGGGGAAAGTCAGCGGGAAACCATTTTCTATCAGAATCTCCTTCATGGCCGTATCATTGCTATCGGTTTTATCGAGCACAACGGAAACCGCTCCGGAAGGGTTCTTTTCTTTACCACCCCAATCCATAATTTTTACTACAGCTCTGTCACCGTCTTTAGCGCCATTGAGATGAGCCGCATCAATATATATATCGGGTAAGCTGCTGTCATTGGTCAGCAAAAACCCAAATCCTTTGTTCATTTCAATGGTTCCGGAAAAAACATGTGACTTCCGTTTCAATACTTTGAGTACTTTTCCTTCTTTACGGGACCGTCCACTGCTCCTTTTAAACAGTTCCAGCTTCACTTCATCCCCGTCTAGGGCGGTATTAAGATTATAAAAGCTTACTTTAATGTCGCGCTCCAGTCCTTCTACAGATACAAAGCCATCTCCGGAGCGGATTATGTCCATTTTACCAATATAAATTTCTTTTGCATCCGACCCGGTTTTGCTTTTTCTTGTCTTTCTTTTCTTGTTCTTGGGCATATTAATTTTTTAAGTATTAAACTGCTTCGCCATTGCATCACTCATATAATCCAAAATATACTGGTCAAAGTAAGGCTTTTCTTTAAAAAGAAAATAGATGTTCAATGAAATAATTACCAATGGCAGCTTCTTTTCTCGTATTTTTTCTCTAAACAGATCCAGTCTTGCTGCGTCTTTTTCTGTCGTTAGCAGGACCTTATAATCAGACTTGAGCTGGGACAAGGCGTTTTCCATTTTATCCAGGTCCTCGTTTGAATAAAAATGGTGGTCTGGGAAACGAAGCAGCTTCAATTCTCCTACCCTGTACTTTAACTCCTCCAGGAGTGGGTTTGGGTTGGCAATTCCGCAAGCTACGACCACCCCGGTATCCGGTAATAAGTGTTCCGTTTCCCCACTGAGATAATGGTAACACCGGCCATATTTAATAGCGGTAAAAAAGACGGCTTGTCGTGGCAACGGTTTAATTTCACCAAGAACCTCTTCTCTTTCTGTGACAGACAATTCTTTCGGACATTTGGATACAATGATACAGTCCGCTCTCTTATAGCCTGACCTGCTCTCTCGCAACCGTCCGAAAGGAACAATATGATCTTGGGTGAACAAGTGATGAAACTCGGTAACCATAACATTTATCCCCGGTTTAACAGAGCGGTGTTGAAAGGCATCATCCAGAATAACCACTTCAGTTTCCGGCGCATCCATCAACAATTGTGGTAGGGCCAGCGCTCTTTCCTCCCCCACACTGATGGAAATGTCAGGAAATTTTTTATAAAATTGCATGGGCTCATCGCCAATAGTCAATGCGGTATCCTCTTCATCGGCAAACAGGTAGCCTTGTGTTTTCCGGTTGTAGCCCCGACTCAATGTTGCCACATAATATTCATATTGCAGCAGCCGGATCAGGTATTCCACATGCGGCGTTTTTCCTGTACCGCCAACGGATAAATTGCCAACGGCTATGGTCGGAATATCAAATTCTATTTCGGAAAGAATTCCTTTATCATACAATCGGTTTCTAAACCAGGTGATCAGGCCATAAAGCAAAGAAAGCGGGTACAACAGCAACCTGAACAGACGACCAATATATTGCGAAAAAGTATTCATGAGGAGGCGTTGTATTTATGCATGACGTACTCCAAAACCCGTTCCTGAGGATCAAAAGGTTTTAAGGCATCCAGGCCAAGAGCCTCAACGGCGGCTGCGATTAACTCTGCCTCAGTTCGTCGGACTTCCGCCCCTGTGGCCTTTTTTATAAAATAAGGGCCTGCTTCTATCAAACAGCTCAAAGGGGTTAGCCCTATGAGTTCACTTCCAGCTACTTTTACACCTCTTTTCTCCGCCTGTTCTTTTACTGTTTCGAAGGCCACGTACAGTGGTATTTGTTTCAGACTGGTCAGGTTCATAGATACCTGTGCCATTTTATATTCTTCCATGTACCACCCAATTGCTTTTATGGATTCCGTCCTCCGTACATCCCTGGCGATCGCTTTTGCTATGGCTACATCATCAGTATCCAGATTGATGTTATAGGCCAATAGAAAATCTCTTGCACCAATGACGGTAGCTCCTGCCTTTTCATTAAAGCGGGCAGGACCAAAATCAGGCGTCCATTCCATCTGTTGCAACTTGAAGGGTAGCTTCTCATACCCGCCTTGCCGGATATAGGCCAGGTTTCTTCTTTCGGGCCGACTCGCCGCATATTCATATAAATAAACAGGAATATCCAAGTCATCTCCCACTCTTTTGCCTAAATCCCGCGCGTATTGTACTGTCTCTTCCATCGAGCTGCCAGAAACGGGAATAAGCGGGCAGACATCTGTAGCGCCCATTCTTGGATGCGTACCATGGTGTTTGCGCATATCAATCAGTTTGGCCGCCTGTTTTATTCCCTGAAAAGCTCCTTCAACAACTGCCTCTGGTTCCCCCGCAAAAGTAACCACCGTCCGGTTCGCTGAAAATCCCATATCTACATGCAACACGTGGACACCCTGTACGGAGTTTATAGCACAAACAATCTGCTCCACGACTTTAGCATCTCTGCCTTCACTAAAATTTGGTACGCATTCAATCACTGCCATAGCTGGAAACTTCCGGAACAACCGGTCTAAAATTTTGACAAACCTACCTCTTTTGAAGCTAAATGCCAAAGGCTGTGCAGGAAGTGGCTGCCTTGATCATGGCAGGCCGGGAGTGGATTATTTCCTCCTTTCCCCGAATACCTTTCAAGCCCCCGGCGAAATAGGCGATCGGATTCCCAGTTGGCCAACGTTATAATTTACCAAGAACTTGCTATATTTACCGCCCATAACAATAGCCTATGAAACTGTACAATAACATTCTGGAAACCATCGGAAATACACCTCTTGTCAAACTCAATCATATTACAAAGGATTTCCCCTGCCCGGTCTACGCCAAAGTAGAATTTTTCAATCCCGGCAACTCTATTAAGGACCGTATGGCCGTAAAAATGATAGAAGAAGCGGAAAAGTCGGGAACATTAAAGCCGGGTGGCACCATCGTGGAAGGTACTTCCGGTAACACCGGTATGGGACTGGCTATTGCCGCCATCCTCAAAGGCTATCATTGTATCTTTACCACCAATGACAAACAATCCCAGGAAAAAATTGACATTCTCCGGTCTGTAGGTGCAGAAGTAATTGTATGCCCCACTAATGTAGAACCGGATGACCCTAGATCCTATTATTCCGTATCCCGCAGACTGGCCAAAGAAATCCCGGGGGCGGTCTTCATGGATCAATACAACAATCTGGCAAACCGTCAGGCGCATTATGAACAAACCGGACCGGAAATTTGGGAAGAAACCGATGGCAAGATCACCCATCTGGTCGTAGGGGCAGGAACCGGGGGCACGGTAACGGGAACAGGCCAATTTTTAAAGGAAAAAAACAAAGACATACAGGTTTGGGCCATAGACAGTTATGGTTCCCTGTTAAAAAAGTATTTTGACACCGGTGAACTGGATATGAAAGAAGTCTATCCGTATATCACAGAGGGGATAGGGGAAGATTTTGTCCCGGATAACTATGACATGAGCGTTATTGATCACTTTGAAAAAGTCACCGATAAGGAGGGTGCGCTCATGGCCCGGCGTATTACCAAAGAAGAGGGCATTTTTGTGGGTTATTCCGCCGGCTCTGCCCTTCAGGGCCTTATACAACTGAAAAATCGACTTACCCCGGACGATTTTGTTGTCCTTATTTTTCATGACCATGGCAGCCGGTATGTAGGGAAAATCTATAACGACCACTGGATGATCGAGCGCGGATTTATCCACGTACATACCGTGAAGGACGTGATTAATGCCCGGCAGGGAGTGCCACTCGTAGCCCTGCAGCCTGAAGATGCAGTGACCGAAGCGGTTGCGAAAATGAAGAAATACGACATTGAACATATACCTGTCATGGAAGATAAACAGCCGGTGGGATCCATTTCCGAAGGTGCGTTATTTGGCATGATCATAGACGATCCGGAAATAAAGAATAAAACCGTCAGAGAAGTAATGAGCAATCCTTTTCCGGTTGTTAACAACAACACTCCGCTGGAGCGATTGTCGGCCTATATCAACAAAGACAACGGAGCTGTTTTAACGCAAAATGAATTCGGGCAATATCACATTGTCACAAAGTACGATATCATTCAGTCGCTGGCCAAGGGCTAGCATAGCTTCCAATGACCTCAATGAATGCATTAAACAGACACATTAAAATCTCTTAAAGCCTCATTCAGACTTGTTTTTCTATCTGTGGAGGCTTTTCTTTTACCGATGATTAACGCGCAGGAAACATGGTATTCCCCGGCAGGAAATTTTTTGGGATAAGTCCCCGGAATAACCACACTCCTTTCGGGTACACGTCCTTTATATTCTACCGCTTCCGCCCCGCTCACATCAATAATTTTTGTTGATTGGGTCAAAACAACATTAGCGCCCAACACTGCCTCTTTTTCCACTTTCACCCCCTCAACCACAATGCAACGGGAGCCGATGAAAGCACCGTCTTCTACAATAACAGGAGCAGCCTGCAAAGGTTCCAGTACACCGCCTATCCCAACACCACCACTCAGGTGAACCCCTTTACCAATCTGCGCACAGGAGCCTACCGTAGCCCAGGTATCCACCATCGTTCCTTCATCCACATAAGCACCAATATTTACATAACTCGGCATCATCACTACTGTAGGAGCCAGGTAAGCACCATACCGCGCTACCGCGTGCGGTACAACGCGTACTCCGAGGGCTTCATAACCGGTCTTTAAGTTCATTTTATCCCGGAACTCAAAAGGAGAAACTTCAATAGTCTCCATTTTTTGCACGCCGAAATACATCAGGATAGCCTGTTTTACCCATTCGTTCACCTGCCAGCCATCGGCTACAGGTTCTGCCGTCCGGAGACGTCCTTTATCTACTTCTTCTATTACCGCATGAATAGCTTCTTCATATCTCCCGTCTTTCAAAAGATTGCGGTCCGCCCAGGCAGCTTCTATTTTTCCTCTTAATTCCATTGTCAAAATTTTTGCAAACATAAGGCAAGCAAGGGTTTTTTCATAGAAGAAGGGAGAAAAAGGATGCCTTTTTGCTTGAACGACTCCTCAACAAGTAAAAAGCCCCGCTATGGTAATGTAAGGTCGTTCGGGTAATACCCACAAAAAATCCCATTTATTTACTGAAGAGAAACGGTTCGCAAGAGCCTCAATTTGAGCAAAACCAAAATTCGCCCCAGACTGATACAGATAAAATTAATTCGATAAATAAGTTTGTATTTCCTAATATTACAGGCACATGAAAACATTCTTTTCCCTTTTCATTTTTTTAGCCCTTTTCTGTTTTAAGGCAAAAGCACAGACGCAAAAGTGCACGCCTTACGTATTGTATAAGGATGATTTCGGTGGAAATGCAGCCTCCCCCAACATCGGAACAGCGCTGCCGGCAGGGGTTACTACTTATCGCTATGAAACCTCTACCCCGGTACAAGATGGCGGCTATGGGATTCGTAAGGAAGTACGTGGGCACACCGAACGACCGAACGGCGCCTGGCATAAAATGACCGACCACTCCGGAGACGGCTATATGATGGTCGTCAACGCCAGTTACAATCCCGGTCTTTTTTATCAAAAAACGATTACTGACCTGTGCCAGGGCACCTCTTTCTTTTTTTCTGTCTGGGTAGCCAACCTGATGCGACCTTCAGCCAATGGTCCGAAAGATCCGAATCTGAAGTTCATTATCTTGAATCCCGGTACCCAGGAAGTAATCGGGACCTATACTACCGGCCTTTTACCCCGCTACACTCATCCAACCTGGGAACAATACGGCATAGAGTTTAACCTGCCGACCGGTGTTTCTTCGGTCATCCTACAAATATTCAACAACGCAGAAGGTGGAAACGGAAATGACCTTGTACTCGATGATATCACTTTCTCCATTTGTGGTCCACCACTGACTACTTCTGTTACCGGGACGTATCAAAACGGACCGAATACGTGCATCGGCCAAAAGATAGCGATACAAGCGTCACTTCCACCGGGCACTTTCCACCACCCGACATACCAATGGCAATTTGGCCGGGATACCACGAGCTGGCAGGATATTGCGGGAGCAGAAACATTAGCCTATACAGTTTCCAGCACCAGCACGGAAGATTCAGGATGGTATCGCATCGTTGTAGCAGAAAAAGGAAATATCCAATTACCCAATTGTCGAATAGCGTCCAATCCGGTTCCAGTAAAGGTATGGCAGCCCCAAAAGCCTGACATCCTGACGAACAGTCCGGTTTGTGAAGGAGAAGCGTTGTTTATCAAAATCCCGGAAGCCTTGCAGTTGGAGTGCCGGTGGACCGGGCCAGGCAACTTTACTTCCTCACAAAAGGTTGTCAGCTTCAAAGCATCCACCCCTGTACTATCTGGGTTTTATCAGGTGAAGACAACCAATCCGGGGGGATGCCAGTCTTCCAACACCAAAGAGATTACCGTTCAACAAAACCAGCTATCCATCGCGTTTAATAAAACGGACAGCATTCTTTGTGAGGGAAGTAAACGCACGCTGGATGCGCACAATATCGATGCAACTTATTTATGGAATACCGGAAGCACCTCACCTAATATATTAGTTGACACCAGTGGTTTATACAAAGTAACCGTACAGAAAGGTATTTGCTTCCGCTCCGACAGCATCAGGTTGTATTCTTTAAAGCCTCCCAAGGTAAACTTGGGACCCGACACGTCGGTGTGTTATGGAGAACCTTTCTTCCTTCACGCCACCTATCCGGATGTAAAAAATTACCGGTGGGATAATGGCTCCCCGGATTCTATTTTTGTGGTAACGCAGCCCGGAACCTATATGGTAACCTTAAGCAATTATTGCGGGATAGCAGAAGACAAGATACATATTGCCATGAAGCCCTGTAGCGATCAACTGATTTTTCCAACCGCATTCTCTCCCAATCAGGATGGGCAAAATGATACTTTCCGGCCCAAGATGCTGTTTGCATTAAGCGATTATCGGTTGCGTATTTATAATCGATGGGGGAAAATGATCTTCCAAAGCACCGATCCTTCTGCCGGATGGAAGGGTACTTTACAAGGCCGTACCTCCCCTGCGGGGGCTTACGTTTGGATTGTAGAATACAAACGAATCAAAGACGACAAACATATTCAGCAACAGGGGGTCATCACCTTACTTCGATAGCGCTATTTTTTCTTGGTAACTTTCGGCGCAAAGATCGCAAGCATACGCTTGCCTTCCATCTTTGGCATATTTTCGAGTTGTCCTACTTCAGACAGGCTTTCGGCGAATTTCAGCAACAAAAGTTCTCCCCTGTCCTTAAACAAGATAGCTCTTCCGCGAAATTGTACATAGGCTTTTACTTTATTGCCGTCACGGAGAAATTTTTCCGCATGTTTGGTTTTAAACTCCAGATCGTGTTCATCGGTATTGGGGGTAAACCGTATTTCTTTCACTTCTGATTTAGCACTCTTGGCCTTAATCTCTTTTTCTTTACGCTTTTTCTCGTATAGAAATTTTTTATAATCAATAATTTTACATACCGGCGGCTTAGCATTTGGCGATATTTCAACAAGATCCAGCCCCTGTTCTTCCGCCATTTTACGAGCCCGGTCTGTAGGATACACATCACTTTCCACATTTTCACCTACAACTCTTACTTCTGGTACTCGAATTCTTTCATTAATTCTGT
>CAYXRN010000099.1:0-12216 GCA_964467635.1 uncultured Chitinophagaceae bacterium
AGCCGTGCAAAGGTAGAGCCCTTTAACTTATCCGCAAAATATTTTTTCAAAAGAAAGATAAAAAACGGAATTCACCCTGTTTTAACGCAAAAAAATATCAGAAGGATAGTGCACCTCCTCCAGAAAAAGCCCTTGTGGAGGTGCGGAGAAGTCAGCAGCGCCACATTGTTGCAATTCCAATAACTGCTCCAGTTCCGAAAGGCTTATTTGGTCTCTTCCCACTCTTAACATTGTAGCAACCAGTCCCCTCACCATTCCCCTCAAAAACCGATTGGAAGTAATAAAAAACACGATCCGGTCTTCATACGGCCGCCAGACGGCTTCTTGAATATTACAGTTAAAGGTTTTTACTTGGGTATTTCTCTTCGAGAAAGACTTAAAGTTCCTATGGGTTAACAATAGATCTGCGGCTGCCTGCATTTTTTCCAGGTCAAGCGGATAGGGAAAAAAATAGCCAAAGTCTTTTAAAAACGGGTCTTTGGTGGTGTATAATACGTATTGGTAAGCGCGGGCTGTTGCAGAAAAGCGGGCATGTGCGTTTTGTTTTACCGGGTGAATGGCTTTCAGTGCAATAGAAGATGGCAGTATTGCATTTATTTTATACCGCCACTCTGGCGGAACAGGCTGATCCAAATCTATATGAAGAAAATTTTGACGGGCATGTACGCCAGCATCCGTTCTGCTCGATCCCATTGTCGTTACCGGTTGTTTGAGCAATATTTCCAAGCTACGGTTGATCTCCCCCTGAATGGTCTTCGCGTTTTTTTGCACCTGAAAACCAGCATGCTGATCCCCTTTGTAAGCTACTTCTAAAAAATAACGGGACATGAGTTTTACCGGATGTAGTCTTTAAGCCGATTCTGATAATGCTGGCTGCTAAGTGTCTGAACCAGCGATTCGTAATTGTCCTTTTCGGAGCAATGCAGGTATGCGGTCTTTAAAAATTGCAACCTGAAATCATCGGTAGGAAATAAATAGGCCAATTGTTTTATCTGGGACACCGTAAAACACTTGTCATCGGAGAGGTAGCGGTTAGCCGTACGAAGCATGGCTTCTGCACTTTTTTTTGCCGCGACCTTGCGACGCACCTTGTTAAAATATTGCGCGTCTGCTATTTCACTACAAAGAACACCATTCGCTTCTAGCGCCTGCTCCTGTCGTCTTTGTTTGTCGCCAAGCAAAGGAGAAGCCACACTTGATGATCCGGAGTCCACCACCGCGGTATCTACTTTTTCCAGTAAACGGTCAAAAAGAGAACCTCCGGAATTGTTCTTCTCCTGTTCAGCCAGTCGTTGTTGTCGCTTCCACCGCCTTAATTCTTTACCGCTGGTAATAATCGTATCATTATAGGGGTTCTCATCTTGCTGGACATTTGGCAGCCTATTGTCCTCAGGCCTTTCGTCATGCTGTTGTCCATCAGCAGCCGGGGAAAAATCAATAAACGTCAGATCAGCAGCCGTATTGGCAGGAGGAGAGGCGGGTTGGGGGGAGGTCGTTTCAGGCGTCGCCACCTGTTCACCTGCTTGTTTTTCTTTCGTGGCCGTACTACCGGCCTCAGGATTCAGAAGATCAAAAAAAGACGGCTCCTTCTTTTTTTCCTCTGGCTCAGGGATTTTTTCGTCCGGAGGGGCCACCGTTGCCACATCCGATGTAACAGGCGGTTCTTCCGCAAGCGGCGTATCCCGCTCAGTGGTTTTGTTCTCCGTAGGAGGAACAGACGGGGTGCTGCCGCCGGTAACGGCGTTCAGCATCGTTTCAAACGGGTTCTCCTCTGGCGTCGACTGCGCTTCCGCTGGTTTCTCTTCCCCTGTATGACTTGCAAGCGGATCTGCAGGCACCTCGCCCTCCGACTGTTCCGTTTGTTTCTTCCCTATACCGGCAATGGTAGAGGGCAAGATCCGGTTACCCGCGGAAGTAGCCACCTCGGCAGGCTGCAGCACTTGGTTGCTTTGAATATTGACCAACTGCAACTTTCCTCCTATGGTACGTAACAAGTATCCCTTATCGCCTGAATTGTCTATAACAATTTTAAAAGCAGCTTCAGGAACTTTCTTTTTTGCAAAACCAACGATTATAGGATAGGTGCCTTTTTTCACCTGATTTAAAACAAGATAACCTGATTGTGTGCTGCTTAAAATAGAGTCTTTCATTTTGATATAAAACGGCGTACCCTCTTCACTCTGGATATACATGAAATGCGATTGTGCCATAGCCAACGATCCCGACAGGACCACGCACAACACGATTAATATTAATCTTCTCAAATTTTCAAGCATCTTTTTTTGTTTTTCCCCGCTGAAAAGAACATTCAGCAAAATTTGTTCCATCTTCTAAAGCCTCCCGGTAGCGATGTTTTCGGAAAAAAGCATGGCTATCCTTTTACCTTCTTTACATGGCTACACATTGTGAATGACAAAAATAAAGAAAAACCCGTATGATACCTTACAATTATCGGTTTTAATCGCTTCTTCGGGAATTAATCAGGAATTAAGCCGTATTTTTGAAAAGAATTTATTATCCATCATTTATGTTTTACCTGACCCGTACCCCAGCCTGGATGAGAGCCTTTTCCAAAAAGTGCATCTGGAAACTTCAACCGGCAGAAAAAACCGTCTATCTCACTTTTGATGACGGTCCCAATCCCAATGTAACCCCCTTTATTTTAGAACAACTAAGGCGATACAATGCCAAAGCTACTTTTTTTTGCATCGGCAAGAACGTCGTAGAACACCCCGATCTTTTCCAGGAAATATTTGATGATGGTCATGCCATCGGCAATCATACGCATAACCACCTCAACGGCTGGAAAACAAAAACCACCGACTATGTCACCAATGTAGCGGAAGCTAAAAAATACATTCCCTCCCTGTTGTTTCGCCCCCCATACGGAAAGATAAAGCCCAAACAAATCAAAGCATTATCTAAAAAAATACCCGGCATCCAGTTTATCATGTGGGACATCCTCAGCGGGGATTTCGATACAAGCCGGCAGCCGCAAACGTGCCTTCAGCAGGTGCTTTTCAAATTTCGTTCCGGCTCTATTATTGTCTTTCACGACAGTGACAAGGCCTGGGAACGGATGAGTTACGTGCTTCCCCGGGTGTTGGAACATTTTAAGAAAAAGGGGTACAAAGTAGCGGCTTTACCGGATAAACTTTCCCAAGGATAACTTTATGGCCTGCTCAATATGTTATCGTACCTTTGAGACAGAAACAAAAAGCAATGGAACCGATTGTAAATAAAGTGGCCAAAAGCGGGTTAATCACCCTCGATCTGGCAGAGTTGCTGCCTGAAAAAGACAGCTATCTTATCTTTGACTTAAAGCCCTTTCTATTTCGCGAGCTTATACTGAAGGAAAAAGATTTCAGGGCACAATTAAAAGAACATGACTGGCAAAAATACCATGGAAAACGAGTGAGCATAACCTGTTCCACCGATGCCATCATCCCCATGTGGGCTTATATGCTGGTCACCACCTACTTGCAGCCGGTCGCCCGAGTGGTAAGTACCGGCTCCGAAAAGGAACTCCTGCAAACCGTTCTTTTAGAACGCATTGAGGCGCTACCAGCTGAAGACTACCTGAACAAGCGCGTTGTCATAAAAGGCTGCGGGGATCGTCCTGTTCCGGCTGCGGCCTATGTAGCTGTCATGAAGAAGTTTCAGCCGGTCGTAAAAAGCCTGATGTTTGGAGAACCGTGCAGCACAGTTCCGGTATTTAAGCAAAAAAGGACCTGATGAGCAGTGTTGTTAAAATACGCCTGGCGCTGGGGTTCTGTAGCCTGCTGTTCCTGTCAACATCCTGTGGAAACAGCGACAAAAAACACTCGACCACTGCAGGTGACTCTACCTATGAAACAGCTACACCGCGGGCGAAAGCGTCCATGGGAACAGATATTCAGCAGGTTTTCAAAAGCCCGGGGCTGAGCCATTGGCAGACACGAATGAAAAAAGCGTATCCTCATTTTTCTGCCAGGCATTTTCAACAGGCTAAGAAAAATCCTTTATCCCGGTCAGGCACCCAACCGTTTTCAGAAGAAAAATGGCAGGTCTTCCAGCCCTACTTCATTCCGGGCCCCGCTAAAAAGAAGGCGATTGATTTATACAGTTACGGGCATCTTCCGGGTGACAGTGGCGGACAGCTGGAACCCGGCTCCCCTGACAATGAAGTCAACCTGGTAGACCTGACAGAAAAAACCAAGACCCGGCTGCTTTACGCCGGCCCGGGAACTGACTTTCAGCATGCAGAATGGCTCAATGACAGCATTATTATCGTCACCGGAGAATCAGACGCCAATGAAGAAAATGAAATGAAACCGGTCGTTTGGACAATAAATATACAATCAGGCGTCGTAGCCGAATATTTTTACCAGGACACGGCAGCTACAGACTCATCGCCTCTTGTTCCGGGTGATACTGGAAGCGGGGAAAGCCCCCATTAAAACGAGCTGTTTGACTGAAAGAATGCGGCGAATGACCCGGACAAGAGAAGAGCCTTTCGCATCTTTCTTTTCTTTATGGCAGTGGGCTACATGAATTAACACGCTAGTGTACCTCTTTGATCTTTATGGTGATGTTGGGCACCAATCCGCCACCGGCGGACATATGAAAAACCTCGGGTGAATCCGTCTCCTCCCAGTTACCCTCGTCCCAATGATCCCGGTCAAAATAATCTTCTTTTAGCTCATCCAGATTGTCTCTGAAATCAATCTGCTTTCCCTCGGGAACAAATACCTCCAACAGGATGTGTTGGTTTCTAAAAGGGATACCGCTGGGCATTACAAACCCGTCGGAAATATAGAGTACCGAATCCTTTTGTTGTATGGGATACCGGAGCAAAGACGCATAATGCCGGGCCTGATCAGCCGTTCGTCCATTGGAGAAACGGACAATGCGGACATGATAATTGCTGTCCTCACTTTTCCTAACTGAGAGCTTTACGGCATCTAAACGTATGCTGTCCTCACTTATCTGGATAAAATCAGCCAACCAGTTATCCTCATCGTCAAAAATAAAATGGCTGCCCCACCCGTCAATACGTTCGTTTGTGGCTTGCTTTTTCAAGATCAATACCTTTCCCGGCTGGGTAAGATGCACATCCTCGGTTCTGGAATAATTCATCCTGAAGTCCTTTCCAACGGAGACCAACAGGCTGATGGCGCAGAGGACACCGATGAACCAAAGTATAAATAAAGAAAGACCCACATAACGGAAACGCGGACGGAAACCGGTGATCAATTTTACCAAAATCCAAATCAAGGCGACAACCGGAATGCCCAGCGTAAGTAAAATAGCCGGCCATGCCAACATATGCTGCAAGGGAGAAGCCAGGAGGAGCGATTTTAAAGGGAAAGCGAAAGAAGCCAACGCGGTCACGCCGAGAAAGCCGCCTGTCAGTCCGATCAGTACTCCACAAAGCGAAATGATAATAACGGCTAAGATAAAATACAGGACAATCTTTACCAGCGTTCCAAAAATTTCCCCTGCCACGCCCTGTTTCTTCACACTATCCCGCGGGCTGGAAGCCGGGGTACTGCCCGGGAGCGTCGGGTCTATCTTTTTTTTTTCGTCCCCCGTAGATTTATAGGCATTGGACAAGCTTTGGAGATCCACTTTTTCCCCACGCATTTCCAACTTTTCGGCCTGGGTAACCGCCTTGGGAACAGCGATCCACAAGATGATATACAAGACAATTAATGTAGGCAATGCCCCTACCGAAAAAGGAAAAAAGAGATTGTGGAACCCCCAAAAACGTACGGAATCGTCAAAAACACCGGTAAAAATAACCGCCAGCAAGGGCAAGATAAACAGGATACGCGGGATAACCGGATCTATTTTAAAATACGCTGCCAACCCAGAAGCCACCCCCCCGACCACCTTGTGATCGGTGTCCCGGTATAGCCGCCGCCGCAGAGGCGTGGCCCCGTCCTCGCTGCCTGGCAAAATGATCCACAAAACGACATAAGCGATCAATCCAACCCCGTAGGCCCAAATGAGAATAAAGGTAATTACCCGGACAATAGCAGGGTCTATTTTAAAGTGATTGGCTATGCCCGAGCACACCCCACCAATCAGTTTGTCCTTCACATTTCGCGTCAGTCTTTTCGGCTCCTCCGCATTTTCATAGGCATATTGTTCCTCACCGGTAGCCTGTTTTTCCTGAGGTTCTGTAGAAGTCTCTTCCTCCAACTGTTCCGGACGCCCCATTGTCGCTATCATTAGATCCACGTCCTGATCGGTAATACAATGCGCCCCCTTTTTCAATTTCTCCTGGAAAAGCTCCGCAATGCGATCCTCGATATCACTGACAATTTCCTCTCCCCCTTCTTCACGACCAAAATAGCGTGCCAGGCTGTCCAGGTAGCCTTTCAACAACTCGTAAGCCGTATCCTCAATGGGGATCAGTCTGCCTGACAAATTGATGTTAATAATCTTTTTCATGGGAATGTTGGTTTTGGAAATTTTATGTTTAATTTTGAATAGGTTCCGTTAAATGATTGACGGCACGTGAAAGCTGTTCCCAGGTTTTTTCCAGTTGCTGGTAAAAGGCTTCTCCATCATCTGTTAAAGAAAAGTATTTCCGCGGTGGTCCCGCGTTGCTCTCCACCCAACGATAAGTCAGCAAGCCGGCATTCTTCAGCCGGGTCAACAAAGGGTACAACGTTCCTTCCAGTACATTCAGCTTCGACTCCTTCATCTTTTCGATGATATCTGATGGATAGGCTTCCTGTTGCCTGATCACCGAAAGAATACAGAACTCCAATATGCCCTTTCTCATCTGTGATTGCGTGTTCTCAATATTCATTTCGCTTGTTTAAAAAAGTGAATGATGAGGCAAAGATAGTAAACTTTTAGTACTATGCAACACATAATACTATTTTTAACAAAATGATTGCTGGTTTTTTTTTATTCACTACCTTTATTGCATGAGTACTTTTAGCCTGACCGCCAACTATATAGACATTTTCAAAGAAGAAATATTTCCTGCGACCATTACTGTAAGCGAAGAAAGAATAACGGCTATCCAAAAGAAAGACAATGTATCGGACAGCCGGCTTCCGTTTATTTTGCCGGGATTCATTGACGCGCATGTCCATATTGAAAGCTCCATGTTAGTACCTTCGGAGTTCGCCCGCCTGGCCAGTGTGCATGGGACGGTGGCGACCGTGTCAGATCCCCACGAGATCGCCAATGTGTTGGGAATAAAAGGAATAGATTTTATGATAGAAAGTGGCCGACAAGTTCCTTTTAAATTCTTTTTTGGCGTACCTTCCTGTGTGCCGGCTACGCCTTTTGAAACAGCGGGTGCCACCATAGGCGCCGAAGATATTACCACATTGTTAAAAAGGGATGACCTCTATTATTTATCAGAAATGATGAATTTTCCCGGCGTGCTAAATAAGGCGGAAGAGGTCACTAGAAAAATTGAAGCAGCCCGGTCTTTAGGCAAGCCGGTGGATGGTCATGCACCGGGGCTGAAAGGAGAAGCAGCTCGAAAATATGCTGAGGCGGGGCATCCGGGAGCGGTAACGATCAGTACGGATCACGAATGTTTTTCTGCGGAAGAGGCCCTGGACAAGCTCCAATGCGGCATGAAGATCATGATCAGAGAAGGCAGCGCCGCCCGTAATTTCGACGCTCTTATCGGCTTATTAAAGACCTACCCTGATCGTATGATGTTTTGCAGTGACGACAAGCATCCCGACAGCCTGGAAGCCGGTCATATCAACCAACTGGTAGTCAGGGCCCTGCGGCATGGTATTCCTTTGTTTCACGTTTTAAAAGCAGCCTGTCTCAATCCGGTCATCCATTATAACCTGCCGGTAGGCCTGCTGCGCAAAGATGATTTTGCAGACTTCATTGTAGTTAACAACCTAACCGATTTCACGATAGCCGCCACTTATGTTAATGGTGTAAAAGTAGCTGAAGCCGGGCACACCGCTATTGCTTCAAAACCTGTACGTCCTATTAATCATTTCAACTGCCAGCCGAAGAAACCAGCGGATTTCCGCTTAAAGGACATGGAGCCAGGACGTCAAATAAAAGTAATAGAAGCGCTGAACGGACAACTCATTACCCCTATCTTTCACACAACCGGCGATAAGGAGCTCCTGCCGGATCTCCAAAAGGACATCCTAAAAATCACGGTAGTCAACCGCTACGAAGCGGCGCCACCCGCTGTGGCTCTTATCAAAAACTTCGGCCTTCGTCACGGCGCCATTGCTTCCTCCGTCGCCCACGACAGCCACAATATTATTGCCGTAGGCACCAGCGATGAAATGATTTGCCAAGCCGTAAACCTCCTGGTGGCGGAAAAAGGCGGCATTTGTGCCGTTGATGCTTCCGGAGAGAGTGTACTCCCCCTGCCTGTAGCAGGCCTTATGAGCGGAAGCAACGGCTATGGGGTAGCCAAAAAATATAAGGAACTCGACCACCTGGCCAAAGAAATGGGAAGTACACTGGACGCTCCGTTTATGACCCTTTCCTTCATGGCATTGCTGGTCATCCCTCACCTGAAGCTGAGTGATAAAGGATTATTCGATGGGGATAACTTCACCTTTACTTCCCTAACTGATTCAAAACAAGCGCCATAGCGCTATTCGACCCCGTTAGGAGAAAAATTAAATTTGTTATATTATATTAATCCTTATATTTACAACTGATATGCTGTAGCTTTTTAACCTTTACTGCTGCTGCCATGCTCACTAAAACTTTAAAGATCCTTGGGATCGCCGCCGGCATCATCATTGTAGCGATTGCCAGCTTGCTTATTTATACCAAGGCGGGCCTACCCGATGTTGGGGCTGCTCCGGATATTCACGTCAGAGCCACGCCTGTCATGATCCGCCGCGGCGCATACCTGGCCAACCATGTAACCGTATGTATAGACTGCCATTCCAAAAGAGACTGGACCCGTTTCGCCGGCCCAGTTACACCGGGTACCGAAGGACAGGGCGGAGAACGTTTCGACCGACATATGGGGTTCCCGGGCATCTTCTATGCTAAAAACATCACACCAGCCAATCTGAAAGACTGGAGTGATGGAGAGATCTATCGGGTGATTACCACCGGAGTAACCAAGGAAGGCGAAGCGCTCTTTCCGGTAATGCCCTACCATTATTACGGCATGATGGATCCCCGGGATGTTACAGCCATTATTTCCTACCTACGCACCTTAAAACCTATAGCCCATACGGTACCGGAACGCACGATTGATTTTCCCATGAACTTTATCGTTAATACCATTCCTCAAAAAGCACATCCCATAAAACGCCCTCCGAAATCCGACACCCTTGCCTACGGCCATTACCTGGTCGAAATTGCCGGTTGCCAGGAATGCCACACCCAAAAAGTGAAGGGAAAACCGGTCGGCCCGCCTTTTGCCGGTGGATGGGCTTTTCATATGAAGGACGGCAGCATTGTACGAACTGCTAACCTGACGCCGGATCGGGCAACCGGTATCGGAAACTGGAGCCGTCAAGCCTTTATCGCGCGGTTTAAAGCCTATAGCGATAGCACGTATGCGGAATCAGCGTTACCACGCGGACAGATGCAAACACCTATGCCCTGGGTGGCTTTTTCCGGCATGGACAGCACGGATCTCGGGGCTATCTATGCCTACCTCCACAGTCTGAAGCCTGTAAAAAACAAGGTTGTTCGCTTCACGGCCCAGAAAGCGGTAGCGAAGAAGTGAATAGGCGGCGCCCCGCGTCCAAAGGCCGCTGCTCCGTGCAAGCCATGCCAAAACGGCCCTTCTTTTCCCAGGAGCCACCTTAATGGTTTTTGGAGAAATTGTATTATATTTAATCCTCAAATTTTTCAGCCCTTAACCGTTCGCCCATGGAAGATACAACATGCATGGAATGTGGTTCCGTCATCCGGGGACGGACTGACAAAAAATTTTGCAATGACTATTGCCGGAACAGCTACCACAACCGGATGAAAAGTAAAGTGGGCGCTACCGTTAGAAAGATCAATAAGATCCTCAAAAATAATTACCAGATACTACGGCATAAAGTACCTGCCGACAGCGGTAAAATAACGGTATCATTGAATGAGCTCCTCGCGGACGGTTTTAATTTCACCTACCATACTCATATTTATACGACTAAAAAAGGGCATACTTACTATTTCTGCTATGAATACGGCTACATGAATCTCGGTCAGGAAAAGTATATCCTGGTGAAAAGAGAAGACCCTGCTTGATAGCGTCTTTCTTATTCGTTTATCGTTGATTTCGCTGTTTAGCGGCGTCCTGCTGTCTTCGCTGCATTTCTTCCATCCGCTGCATCAGCTTGCTCTTTTGTGGCTTTTGTTTTCTTTTCGCCTGCAGCTGCGCATGGATCTTCTCATCATCAATGATAAACCTCTGAATGACGAACTGAATGATTAACGTAATCAGATTGGAAATAAAATAATACAAGGTAAGCGCCGCAGCAAGACTGTTAAAGAACCCAAGGAAGAAAATGGGCATCATGTACGGCATGTACTTCATCATGGGATTATCCTGTCCGCCCGGCATGGAGGTCATGTTTGTATTGAACAATGTCATGGCCAGACTGGTAGCCGTCATCAGGATAGTCAGCAAACTCACGTGATCCCCATATAAAGGAATATGAAACGGCAAATGCAAAATGGAATCATACTTACTCAGATCATCGATCCAGAGGAAAGATTCGTGCCGGACCTGTATCGCGCTTTGGAACAAACAATACAAACCGGCGAATATCGGCAGTTGCAGCAGCAGCGGCAAACATCCGCCCAACGGGCTCACTCCCACCTGGCGGTACAGGTTCATCTGTGCCATGCTGAATTTTTGCTGGTCGCCTTTAAATTTCTTTTTCAGCTCATCCAACTCGGGTTTCAACGCCTTCATCTTAGCCTGGGACAAGTAACTCTTATAGGTCAGTGGCGAAATCAGCAGCCTGATCACAATGGTCATGAAAATAATCACAATTCCCCAATGGCCGTTGAAGATATTGCCTAAAAATACGAACAGCGGCAGGAAAAGCCATTTGTTGATGTACTTGGCAAAGGTATAAATGCCATAGCCCAGGGGCACCACATTCTCCAAGCCAATACCATAGGACTTCAACACATAATATTTGTTAGGCCCGTAATAGATCTGCATGGGAAAGCTGTAATGATCTGAAGGGGTATAGGGCAATTGAAAAGTCACATCGAGCCGGGCAATGTAGCCGACACTGTCTTCACTGACTTTGCTGTCGTAGGTTACTTTAGAAAAATCTTTACCTGTTGCAATAAAGGTGCGGTTAAAAAACTGCTGCTTAAAACTCAGCCACTGAATGTCTTTGTCCAGCTCTTTTTCAGGATTGCGCTGCAAAGTCCAGTAATCCAACTCTTCATTGTTTACCCCGTAATAAACCTGGGTGTATTGTTTTTCAATATCGGCGTCCTGTTCCTGTTGACTAGCCTGCGCATTCCACTGAAGTTTCAAGGCGCTGTTAGCCGGGGATATCAGGCCTTGCAGGCCTACGGCCGTTAGGTCAAAGTCTAACATATATTCGTCCGGCCGGATGGTGTAGGTATATTGCAGATACCGCTCCGGGCTTCCGGCATACAAACGGTATTGCACTACTTGAGAACTATCAGGCAACAGCTTGTCGGTGACCAGCTCAAAATTAAGATCGCTGGTATTAATAAGTTTTTGATCGGTCGTCAAAAATTGTAAATTCAGGTCATTGTATTGCTGACCCACCAGCATGAGGGGAGACTCATCATAGCTTTTATAGTCATGCAAGACCACCTTTTCCGGACGGGCACCTTTGGAGGTAAAGGTGATATTAAACAACCCGTTATCAACAACCATTTCTTTGGTTGCGGCACTCGCAGCCTTGGAAAACACCCCGTATTTACTTTGACTTGCAGCCAGCGTAAGGCTGTCGTTGCGCACCGCCGCCTTTGTTGTATCCTTCGCTAAACTGCTGTCTGCTGCCTTTGTACCGGCAGACACACCCAGGGAATCAGCTTTTCTTTGCTGAACCAGCGCAATAGAATCTTCTTTCGCTTTCTTGGCTTTCAGATAGGCCTCCTGCGCATTTTGGTTGTATATAATGTAACCAATTAACAATGCCCCTAAAATGACAAATCCAATCAGCGTATTTTTATCCGAATTCATGAACAGTTTTTTGCGATAAATCCCTTAAAAAGCATTCAGGCTTTTCAATGAGGGTGCAAAGGTAAACAAAAAAAGCTAGG
>CAYXRN010000100.1:0-12092 GCA_964467635.1 uncultured Chitinophagaceae bacterium
AGTCTACGACCCCCGAAGCCCAACCCCACGCCTCTGGCGTGGGTGGGTAGTTCACTTTTTCTTCTTCACTTAGCCCGTTGTCATCCCGCGGTAAGGCCGTATTTGCTATGCCCTCTTCCCCCTCAGCGAATCCTTTCATGGTATAAATTGGTGTCTGTTGGTTTTATTCATTGATTAGAGTGCTTGAAGCAGGGAAAGGTTACAGGGTGGAAATATTCCCCTGCAGTCCACCGGTATGAATAATCAGCAACTTACTGCCTGATGGAAAATAACATGCGTCAACTAATTTTTTAATACCGAAAACCATCTTGGCGGTATAGATGAAGTCCAGCTCAATGCTACATTCCTGCTGAAAGGCCGTCATAAAGTCGTCCAATGTTTTGGTGCGTTTCGCAAAGCCACCGAAATGGTCATCCGCCCGCATTTGCCAGCGGGCGTGGACGGGCTGATGACGTAATTTCTCCTTGATAAAAGCGCGTTGTTCATCCGCTTTTTTTAAGGCGCAAAAACCAATAACTTCCTGTTCGGGCCGCGTGGAGGCAATCAGCCCTGTAAGCGTGGTACCGGTCCCAACAGGGCAACAGATATGCGTAAAGTCCGACTGGGGACAAAGCTGTAAAATTTCACCTGCTCCTTTAATGCCGTAATCATTTTTACCCCCTTCAGGAATGAGAAAAGCCTGCGGATATTTATTTTGCAGTTCCTGCATAAAAGCGTTGTCATCTTTATGCCGATAAGCTGCTCTTCCCATAAAATGCAGGCGCATACCATTCTTTACGGCCCGGGATAGTGTCGGGTTTCCGTTTTGTGTAATGTCCCCGCGGATAATGCCGATACTGTTCAGCTTAAAAAGCCGGGCTGCGGCAGCGGTAGCCGCAATGTGGTTGGAGTGGGCGCCACCAAAGGTAAGTACGGTATCCTTTTGTTGCCGGAGTGCTGCCTCAAAATTGTATTTTAGTTTAAACCATTTGTTGCCGGATACTTCCGGGTGAAGCAGGTCCAACCTAAGCATGACCGCCGTGATTTTGGCAGCAGACAGCCATGTTGCTTTCAAAGATTGTCCTATTGTATTGCGTTTATCCGGTATAAACACCTTGGCGTTCTTTTTGTACATCAGTTGAAAAACGGAGAGCCAGAAAACTAAAAAGCTTTGGCGCCGCACTTCCAGGTGATTTGCTTGGCATCTCCGAAAAAGTTCGAAGTTGCATATATCGCTTAGTACACGGATATTCGCCTGCTTTTAGGCCTGGTACGTTGCTAAAGTACCTATTCTGTTTAAGAATGCAAAAACGACTAGCCTGACAATCCGGTTGTCATCTGCGCTATCGATTGCACAGGTGGAAATAATGTGAAATAGAGCTGTTTTCAGCAAAAGTTTTCAATATTATACATGGTATTTGATAATTTTCGTAAGTTTGTCGTAAGTTCTTTGAGATGGTAGCACGGTTGGTTCGGGAGACCTTCCGGAATGTAAAACCATAAAAATAAACCCCCTTTAGGTTGGGGTAGCAAACCTTAGCTCATCAGAAATACCGGTGTGGGTATAGGATGTACGCGCACTTAAAACAGAAACGGGATGAGGCGGTACCATTAGGTAAGTCCGTGCCTCCCGAGGCAATCCATCTTTAATGGTAGGAAGTTCACTAATTAATGGCTAATTTTACCCGGAATTATTAGCGAACGAACGATTAAACAATCTTTTAATTATGCACAAACCGACACTTTTAATCTTAGCGGCCGGAATGGGAAGCCGCTATGGGGGAATCAAGCAAATGGATAATTTTGGTCCCAATGGCGAAACGATTATTGATTATTCTATTTTCGATGCAATTGCCTCGGGATTCGGAAAAATAGTTTTTATCATACGAAGGGAATTTTCTGAAGAGTTTGAAAGGATATTTAATGAAAAGCTGAAAGGTACCGGAGTAGAAATCGTATATGTTTATCAGGAACTGGATAGCTTCCTGGGAGATAATAAGTTGCCGAAAGACAGAACAAAGCCCTGGGGGACCGCCCATGCTGTTTTATGTGCGAAAGACGAAATTGAAGGCCCTTTTGCTATCATCAATGCGGATGACTTTTATGGCAAGGAACCGTTTGAACTAATGAAAACATTTCTCACTTCGGAGTGCGATAAAAATCGCGCCGCTGTGATGGGATATGAAATCAATAAAACCTTATCCAAGCACGGCTCCGTCTCCAGAGGTGTATGTACAGTAGATGAGCTTGGCAACCTCGATACCATTACCGAGCGTACTAAAGTGTCTATTACCGATGGCGACATTGTGTATGTCGATGACCAGGGCGAACAACACGTGATCTCCGGGAGCACGCCCGTATCGATGAACTTCTGGGGATTTGATTCGGCTATTTTTGGGTTGATTGAAAAAATGTTCGAGCGTTTTCTGCAGGATAACCTGAATAAACCCAAGGCTGAATTTTTGATTCCTTCGGTGGCGGATTATTACATCGCCAACAAAATGGGAACGGTAAAGGTCATTCCTACTTCTGAGCAGTGGTTCGGTGTAACCTACCAGGAAGATGCGCCGATGGTTAAGGAAAGCCTAAAACAACTTATTGATCAAGGTACCTATCCCGGCTCACTATGGACTTAATGATTCATCCCCGTATTCTGGAAGGCTTTGGTTTGAACCATGATACTTATAGCGTTACCAGATATGGATCGGGGCTTATTAACCATACCTTTAGGTTACATAATAAGGCTGGAAATGGCCGCAGGGACCTCATTCTCCAAAGAATCAATACACAGGTATTTAAAGACCCATATCGCATTACCCGGAATCACCGCAAGGCAGCGGATTACCTGAGTGAAAATTTTCCTGATTATTTTTTCCTCGCGCCGGTTCCGACGGCCAACGGGGAAGATCTTTTGGAATGGAATGATGAATACTGGCGGATGTTGCCTTTCGTAGATCATACCATATCCATCAATGAGGCGGACAGCCCGAAGCAAGCTTATGAAGCGGCCAAACAATTTGGCCGGCTGGCCAGAAAACTCTCTGGTATTGAGCTCGATTCTTTACTACCCACTATTCCCAACTTTCATAACCTTACTTTGCGTTACGCCAATTTTCAGGGGGCGATATCTGACGCCAGCCCGGAGCGGAAGGAAGAGGCAGAAGCCTTGATTGACTCTTTTCAGGGATATTCCCAAATTGCTGTAACCTATGAAACCTTAAAAACGGATTCCGGTTTCAGAGACCGGCTGATGCATCATGATACCAAGATCAACAATGTGCTGCTGGACGACAAAACCTATGAAGGAGTTTGCGTAATCGACCTGGATACGCTGATGCCAGGCAAGATTATCTCCGATCTCGGAGATATGATTCGGACCTATGTTAGCCCGGTGTCTGAAGAAGAAGTGGATTTTGACAAGATTGTTATTCGCGATGACTATTACGATGCCTTAATGAAGGGCTATTTGTCTGAAGTAGGAAAAGACCTGACCCCGACTGAAAAAGAAGTGCTTTTCTATTCCGGCCAGTTTATGATCTATATGCAGGGCATCCGGTTTTTGGCCGATTACCTCAATGGGGATGTTTATTATACCGCCAAATATCCGAAACACAATTTTAACAGGGCCAAAAATCAACTTACCCTCTTGGAGGCATTGAATAAAAAAGAAAAGGATTTACGGCATATAATCGCAAGGCATCTATAAGATAGTGTTTCGGGTACAGTTTTTGCCCTATCGTTAGGCAACCCTCAGGACCGAATATAAACTATAAAAGATAAAGGATGAAAACCGCTCTGCTTTCCTTATGTATAGCCCTGTTTTTGTACCTGCCTACTTACGCCCAGCCTCCTGTTGACTCCCTGCAATTGATGAAGGATGTAAAGGTGCTTTCTTCAGACAAAATGATGGGGCGAAAGGTCGGTACACGCGGCAGCCGCAAGGCCCAGTTTTATATTAAAAAGCGCTTTGAACAACTGGGGTTGAAGAAATTGTTCAATACGTATGAACAGCCGTTTTTCTTTGAAAATAAAAAAGGGCAAAAGATTATGGGAACCAACCTGATGGGTTCCCTAAAGGGCGATACGGATACCTGGATTATTATTTCCGCACATTATGATCACCTCGGTGTGGGCGAAGCTGTAAACGGCGATTCCATTTATAACGGAGCGGATGACAATGCTTCTGGCATCGCGGGATTACTCGCTGTGGCAAAATATTTCAAAGATCATCCGCCAAGGCACAATTTGCTTTTTGTAGCTTTTGATGCGGAAGAAGAAGGACTTCAGGGGGCCAATTCGTTTGTCAGCCACGCCAAAGGACTGCTTGGTAAAATAAAACTGGATATCAATATGGACATGATCAGCCACAGCCGAAGCAATGAACTCTATGCCTGCGGTACATACCAGTTTCCTCAACTGAAACCTTATTTAGAAAGCGCGGGGAAAAAAAGTAAGATTGATCTGAAGTTCGGCCATGACGGCCAAAATCCTGGAGAAGCCAATTGGGTGAATCAAAGTGATCAAGCGGCTTTTTACGCTGCAGGGATTCCTTTTATTTATTTTGGCGTAGAAGACCATCCTGATTACCACACAGTGAGCGACGCTTTTAAAACGATTACTCCTTCTTTCTTCTACCATGCCGTACAAACAATCATCGGGGCGGTGGAAAATTTAGATCAGTATCTCGGGGTCCAGCTAAAGATTCCGCCTAGAGATAAGTGGATTATGCAGGAAGAAAAATAAAAAAACACCATTATGCGTATAAATTGGAGATCCGGTTCTTTATGCTTTGTTGCCGTCCTTCTTTTATCATCTGTTTTAATTACAACGGCCAGTGCGTTTTCTACCGATACCCTTGTACACGGCATCCCGGTCCAAATCGCGGACACCTTCAGCTTTACGGAAGGGCCGGCGGTGGACGCTGCTGGAAATGTTTATTTCACCGACCAGCCGAACAACCGCATATTAAAGTATGACCTGTCGGGAAAATTGACTGTTTTTCTCCAGCCGGCCGGAAGAGCCAATGGCATGTATTTCGACCGGGAAGATAATCTGCTCGCTTGTGCAGATGAAAAAGGAGCGCTCTGGTGCATAAGCCCCGAAAAACGTATAAGCATACGCGTTAAAGATTTTTATGGCGCCAGGTTAAACGGCCCCAATGACCTTTGGATCGCTCCTGACGGAGGTATGTATATTACTGACCCGTATTATCAAAGAAAATACTGGACCCGGACGGCTCCCGATCCTGCCATAAGAGGACAGTATGTTTATTACCTGCCTAAAGGAGACAGCATACTGAGAATTGCAGACAGTACATTGGTTCAGCCTAATGGCATTATCGGAACTCCGGACGGGAAATACCTTTATGTAGCAGATATTAAAGCAGGCAAAACCTACAAGTATGACATCGCTGCCGATGGTTCGTTGTACAATAAAACCTTATTTGCCGAACAGGGGTCAGATGGCATGACGATAGATGAGAAAGGAAATATCTACCTGACGGGTAAAGGCGTAACTATTTACAACGCCCAAGGACGGAGGACGGGACATATCGCTATTCCTGAGCCCTGGACCGCGAACGTCTGCTTCTATGGAGAAAAGAGAAATTATTTATTTGTTACTGCTTCTGAAGCTGTATACCTGGTGAAGATGTCTGTAAGTGGTGTGCCGTAAGCGGCCGGGCTGCGAAGGTGGCAGACCGCGCTAAGGAGAACGGCCATTCGTTTTAGTCTGGTTTACGTCTACACCTTATCAGCATCGCCAACAGCGTTTGACCGGAAAACCCGGTTGATCAATTAAAAGTTATTTACTGTTATCGCTTTGTCGATAATTTTTAGATCACCTTGTTACCCGGTCCAAAAACGACGGCAGTTCACTAAAAAGGTAAGTGTTAAAGGAGTCGCTTACATCCCGGAGGCAAAAGGCGGACGGGTTTTACACTCCGGCCTATAAACAAAGAGTTCTCATGCGTTGTCTGATCCTTATTTTCCTGCTGCTTTTGGGATACTTCCACCTCGTCGCGCAGCAAAAGGAAGCGGAAAAATATTTGATACAAAATAATCAACTAAAAAATTCGTTTATCGGGATTAGTATTTATAATCCTGAAACAGGAAAAGTATTGTACGGGCATAATGCTTTTCGGTATTTTACGCCCGCAAGCAATACCAAGCTTTATTCTTTTTATGCGGCATTAAAGTACCTGGGGGATTCAACCACCGGAATTCAATATCAGGTGTCTCAAGATACCCTCTATGTACGGGGAACGGGAGATCCTACATTCTTGCATCCTGATTTTGACGTTCAGCCGGTTTATGACTTCCTGAAAGCCAGTTCGCTGCCGATTGCCCTCGTAGCAGCTAAAGATGAGAACAAAATATTTGGTCCGGGATGGGCCTGGGATGATTATAACGGAGAATACCAGCCCGAGCGAAGTACTTTTCCGATTTATGGCAATGTGGCCTGGTTTTCTTTGCATAACGGCTTGTTGCATGTCATGCCGTCGTACTTCTCCACCCAGGAAAAGCTGGTTTTTGATGATAAGATTCCTGCCTATGGATTTAAGGTAAAAAGGGAAAGGTTGCACAATTTGTTCCACTATAATATTGCGGGGCCGGCTGTCAGTAAGGTTCAGCAGGTGCCCTTTATTACTTTTGACAACAACATCCTGATCTCTCTTCTTCAGGATACCTTGCATAAAAAAGTATACCGTTCTTCCGCTTCATTGCCCGAAGCCGGGTGGAAGCAGATCGGAAATGCGCCGCTGGACAGCATGCTAAAAAACATGATGCACCGCAGTGATAATTTTTATGCGGAACAAACCGACGCGATGGTGTCCATGCAGCTGTTCGGTGAGATCAACACGGAAAAATTAATTGATCATTTATTAGACCACGATTTAAAAGACCTCCCCAATAAGCCGGTCTGGGTGGATGGCTCGGGTCTTTCCCGGTACAATCTTTTTTCTCCGGCCGATATGGTCACCTTATTGACGTTGCTTTACCGTACTTTTCCACGCGACAGAATATTTGATATGCTGCCTTCCGGGGGAGAAGGCACCCTCAAACACTTTTATCATCACATGGAGGGGAAGATCTTTGCAAAGACCGGTTCGTTGAGCAATAATGTGACTCTTAGCGGTTATCTTATTACTGCGAAAGGGCACACCTTGATTTTTAGTATGATGATTAACCACTGCGTCAGTCCGCTGAATGTGGGGCGGCATGCGATGGAAGATTTTTTACGGGCGGTGTATGAAAAGTACTGAACTGCCACATGTATTCTTACTTCTCTTCGCCAAGTTGTGAGGAATAAGGCAGGGGAAAGGAAGGACGACAATTGCGGCGCATTAGGGTAACACGGAGAACCTGTACGCCAGGTAGGGGAACTCGTGGGCCCGCCTCTGATCTTGGAACGCTCGGCCGAAATAAGAAATTCGCTCTGAATTGCTGAAAAACAGGATCTGGAATTCATTTCTTATCAATTTATGCTGTAACTTTGCAGGGTGAAAATTAATAGAAATCGATTTTTACGAATATTTGTTTTGAATTCATCAATTTTATTGTTTTATTTTTTAAATAATATCTAATAAATTCGATTATGAAAGTAGCAGTAGTAGGAGCGACCGGTCTGGTAGGATCTAAAATGTTGCAGGTCTTAGAAGAAAGAAATTTTCCCGTAGATGAACTGATTCCCGTGGCCTCTGAAAAGTCAGTAGGTAAGGAGCTCAAATTCAAGGGAAAATCCTTTAAGGTAGTGAGCAAAGAGACTGCTATTCAGATGAAGCCGGATGTCGCCTTGTTTTCTGCAGGCGGGAGCACGTCCCTGGAATGGGCGCCCAAATTCGCGGAAGCCGGCATTACCGTGATTGACAACTCCTCGGCCTGGCGTATGAATCCGGATAACAAACTGGTTGTCCCCGAAGTGAATGCGGATGTGTTGACCAGCGACGACAAGGTAATTGCCAACCCCAATTGTTCCACGATTCAGCTGGTCGTAGCACTGGCCCCTTTGCATCAGGCATACGGGATCAAAAGAGTGGTTGTTAGCACTTATCAGTCGGTAACCGGCAGCGGAGTGAAAGCGGTCAATCAGATGATGAATGAACGTGCGGATAAAGAAGGAGAAATGGCTTATCCCTACCGGATTGACATGAATGTACTGCCGCATATTGATGTATTTCAGGATAATCTCTATACGAAGGAGGAGATGAAGCTGGTGAAAGAAACCAACAAGATTATTGGCGATGATTCCATTAAAGTAACAGCGACCGCGGTTCGTATTCCGGTGATTGGCGGGCACAGTGAATCGGTTAATGTGGAGTTTGAAAAAGAATATGAACTGAGCGCGGTTAAAGGGCTGCTTGCTGGAACGTCCGGGATAACCGTAGTGGATGATGTTACCCAAAACAAATACCCGATGCCGCTGGATGCCCACGAGAAGGACGAAGTATTTGTGGGACGCATCCGCAGGGATGAATCGCAGCCCAACTCGCTCAATCTTTGGGTAGTCGCAGACAACCTGCGCAAAGGCGCTGCCACGAACGCGATACAGATCGCGGAGTATTTACTGCAAAAAGGCTGGATAGGCCGGGAGGCGGAAGTGCAGGTAGCCGCACAATAATTTTGCCATCAACGATAAAAAAGAAGAGGACAGGGTCTAAGTGTACCTCTTCTTTTTTTAATTATCGCATGTTGCTTTATAGAATTTCAGTCTGAGCCCGGGAGGGCAGGTGTTTAGTACGATAGGTAGGAACTTTCCATGCGTTTGGTGCAAAGATAAGGGCGTTCGTGGATGTGATCGTGATCAAAGCTGGAAATAAAATAAGCCATTCGGGAAAATCAGGATAAAGGCGAAAAAAGCTACCTTTGCATCCCAATTTTTACATTATGCACATTCATCGTGAAGGCTTTGCCAGCATAGGGGTTTCATTTGTTGTCCTGCTGGTCATAGACGTCATCCTGTGGATGACAGTACCTGTCGTTGCTCTGAACTGGGTGTTAACCATAGCTTTTCTATGCGTGTGGCTGTGGATCGTTTCCTTTTTTCGTATCCCCCGGCGTATTCCGACGATTGACGACCGGGCCATTATTGCGCCCGCGGACGGGACAGTAGTAGCCATAGAGGAAACGCTGGAAACGGAGTATTTCAAAGACAAGCGGCTGCAGATCTCCATCTTTATGAGCCCGCTGAACGTGCATGCCAATTATGCGCCCCTGGAGGGCCAGGTGCAATTGTCTACCTATCATCCGGGGAAGTACCTGGTGGCGTGGCATCCGAAATCCTCAACCCTCAATGAACGGCATACCAATGTGATCCGGCATGCGAAACACGGAGATATACTTATCCGGCAGATTGCAGGGGCTATGGCCAGGCGTATCGTTAATTACCTGAAGCCGCCAGCGTCCGTAAAACAAGCCGGGGCCTTGGGATTTATCAAGTTTGGCTCGCGGGTGGACCTGCTTTTACCGCTCGACATAGAAGTAAAAGTGCGGTTGAATGATAAGGTCAAAGGGCAGCAGTCGGTGATTGCCCGGTTTGCCGGGGAAGAGTAGCCTTTGTCCTCACTCGTGCCTTAATGCGGTAATCGGATTTAGCCGGGAGGCTTTGATAGCCGGGTAAAGGCCGGAGACCACCCCGACCAGTGTACAGATAAGAATGCCGATGCTGATCATTCCCCACGGGATAACAAAACCTGTGTTCATCAGCAGGGAGACCAGGTTGCCGATCAATATCCCCAGGACGATACCAAAGAGGCCGCCTAATATGCTGATGAGGATTGCCTCATAGAGAAACTGCCGGCGAATGGCATAGTTTTTTGCGCCCATCGCCTTAGAGACGCCGATCTCCCGGGTGCGTTCTGCCACCGCTACCAACATGATATTCATCAGCCCGATAGCCGAACCGAAAAGGGTGATAAATCCGATAAACAAAGCCGCTATCTTAACGCTTCCGAGACTGCTCATTAATATGTGGGCGATATTGTCGTTTTTTGTAATGTAAAAATTATTGGCTTCATCCAAATGGAGTTGCCTGACGATACGGAAAGTGCCGGTCGCTTCTCCTATGGCCTGATCCATGTTGCTCATCTGGGCGACTTCCACACCGATCTGAAAGGAAGGATTGTTGTTACTAAACACCCTGCGGACGTTGTTGATGGTAGTAATCACAATATTGTCTCCACTAAAGATGTTGCTGCTGCCTTTTGATTGGAGCACCCCGATCACCTTATACCTGACACTGCCCACGCGAATGGTGCTGTTCTCTACGTCTCTCAAGTGATCCCCAAACAGTTTTTCCGCTACATCCATTCCGATAACTGCCACGTTGCCGCCGGAGGCCAGCTCATTTTCGTTGAAGTTGCGGCCGATTTGCAGGGTGTACCCGTTTAGCTCCAGGTAGTTTTCATCTCCCCCGATGATGCGCACGTTGGGATCCGTTTTTTTATCCTCATGAAAAACCGTAGTCATCCATCCCCCGGTAACTGAAATGCTGACGGTTGCCGGGTAATGAAACCTTTCTTTAAAGGCCTTGGCCTGCAGGTAGCTGATGGGTTCATCTCTGCGGGCCGATTCTTTTTTATCGTCTTCGTCCTTCTTATTTCCTTTTTGTGCGTCATCTCCTCCGCCGATGCGGATGTTCATTTCCCAATTACGGATGGTAAACCCATTCGCACCCATGTTGGCGAAATTGTCATAAATACTGCTGCGTATGCTGGCGATGGCGGTAAAAATACCAACCAGGGCCATAATGCCAAAAGCGATAATAGCAATGGTGAGCGTAGCGCGTAAGCGGTTTTTGCGTACCGAGTGAAAAGATAAATATAAGATATCTTTTATTTTCATGGACCGGATAAAGGTACAGTGAAAAAATGGGTTATCGGTAAAAATGCTTAACCCAGAACAATTCCGGGGAGCGAAATGTAAAAATACACAGTAGCGTGGATTTTTTAAAAGGAATGAAAATGAAAAAAGTAGCGATTAATGGATTCGGGCGTATCGGCAGAGCGGCATTAAAGATCATCCTGGAAACACAGGGATTGGAACTCGTGGCCGTTAATGACTTGTTGTCCGCGGACAATGCAGCTTACCTGCTCAAGTACGACAGTGTATACGGGCGGTATGACAGAGAAGTGGCGCCTGCCCACCATCATCTGGTCGTTGGGGGGAAGCAGATTAATTACCTGTCGGAAAAAGACCCTTCCCAATTGCCGTGGAAGGACCTTGGTATAGAAACCGTCATTGAAAGCACCGGCCTGTTTACCACGCGGGAAGATGCCGGAAAACACCTTGCCGCCGGGGCGAAAAATGTGGTCATATCAGCCCCCACGAAAAGCATAGATACCCCGACCGTTGTATATGGGGTAAACAGCCCGGAAGCTAAAATAAACGTCTTTTCGTGTGCCAGCTGTACGACCAATAACATCAGCCCGGTTATAGAGATCATGGGACGCAGGATTGGCATTAAAAAAGCCATTCTGAACACGGTACACGCTTATACGGCCTCCCAATCCATCGTGGATGGCCCGTCTAAGAAAAAGTTCAGGATGGGCCGGGCGGCAGCAATGAATTTAATACCTGCCTCCACGGGTGCGGCCCTGGCTACCATAAAAGCTTTGCCGCAGTATGAAGGAAAATTCGATGGGGTGGCGATTCGGACCCCGGTGGTAGTGGGCTCCATTTCAGACATTACCTTCGTGGCGGAACGTCCTACAACTGCGGCGGAAGTAAATCAGTGCTTAAAGGAGGAAGCGGCTACAGACCGTTATACAAAAGTAATAGCGGTATCAGAGGAGCCTTTAGTGTCTAGGGATATTATTCAGAGCCCGTATGCAGCTACAATAGACGCAGAAATGACCCGGGTAGTGGACGGGGACCTGGTAAAGGTTATGGCCTGGTACGACAATGAGTGGGGATTTACCAATCAGATGATCCGCCAGGTAGCTCAATTGCGATAAGGTATACGCTTCGCATCTTAAAGCCTTATGGAGTTTACACATTTCTTGATAAAACGTGCCGTAAAACCCGCAAATCTTCAGCTTATGGGATGTCAGGCACAGCATGATTTTAACCTTGTAAAACAATATACGGGCTGAGGCTGTCAGGGGAAGCCTCCCC
>CAYXRN010000101.1:0-11970 GCA_964467635.1 uncultured Chitinophagaceae bacterium
GGTTTGAGTGGATTGTCATCATTGCCGTGGTTGTTCTCTTATTTGGCGGCAGAAAGATTCCTGAATTGATGCGTGGTCTGGGACGCGGTATTAGGGAATTTAATGATGCCAAAACCAATGTCAAAAAAGAAATTGAGGAAGGCATGAAAGAATCCAAACAAAATGCCCCCTCTCAGGAAGCTACAGCGACACCACACCCTGTGGGTCACAAGGAAAACGCATAATCCCACTCTTTAGAAGGCACAATCGAAGGAACGCCTTTTTCATGGAGGTCTTGAATCAGGCTGCCTATGAAAATGGCGTTTTAAAAAGTTTTAAAAAATAACCGCTGCCATATCATAAAATCTACGGCGAAGCGTTATTTAACAAAACCGTAACGATCTTTAGCTCGATTTTTGCAAGTATTCAAAAATTTGTAATACCTTTGCAAAAATTTGATCTCAAGGTATTTTTAGCTAAAAACAGGGCATAAACGCTTTCGATTGTTTCAGATAAAAAAGAAGTCATGCAGAGAACCCTTATTGTGCTATCCTTACTGGGCGTCTTAACCGGACAAGTCCAGCAAAGCCGGGCACAGGGCCCTAAAGTAAAGGAGCTTCAAACCACCCCAACCCCCTTCCAAAAAGACTCTAGTGGGAAAACCACTGGTGATACTGATTCTACCTATATCGAATTATCTCCCGTCGCTGTGCCGGTTGTCTATCAGGCCGGCGCTTTTTCAAAACTTCCCGATTACCCCAGGCTGCAATCTCCTCTTCTGTCCGGATTAGGCAGCCAGCCCCTTAGCGACAAAGCCAAAGAACAACTGCAGCAATTCATTAAAAGTTATTACGTAAGCAACAACAGGCATTTACAGGATATCCAATCAAAGGCCAATCCTTACTTTTCTGTAATGTCTAAGGTTTTCAATCAATACGGCATTCCAGATGACCTTAAATATTTAGCCGTTATCGAATCGGGCTTGAACACCCATGCGCGTTCTTATGCCGGGGCGGTAGGCACCTGGCAGTTTATGGCTTCAACGGCAAGGTTGTTGGGTCTCACCGTAAACAGGCAGCGCGACGACCGTAAGAACCTGTACAAATCAACGGTAGCTGCCGCTAAGTACCTTTCCCAGCTTCACGCCATGTTTGGCAACTGGATGTTGGTGGTAGCCGCTTATAATTGCGGACCCGGCCGGCTGCAACAGGCTATCTCCTCCAGTGGCAGTTCCAGCTTCTGGGGGCTAAAAGAATATTTGCCCCAGGAATCAAAAAGGCACGTGATGAAATTTTTAGCTACTACCTACATCATGAAACGATTCGCCCATTTCTTTGGAGTGGATAAAGAAGAAATTTCACTGGGAGGTGCCACAAGAAACATTTCTTTTGCTCCGATCAACCAACCTCTTGCTAGTATCGCACTTTCAGGAAAATACAGCCTGGCCGTAATCGCCAAATACATTGCCATGGACCTGATGCAGCTTGAGCAATTAAATCCCGGCCTGGTAGATAAACTCAGCAAGGACTTCAGCAAGGCACACTATCTCTACTTGCCTGCTGATAAAATGATCTTATTCAAAGCCCATCAAAACGATATCTTAAATGAATCTATCGCTTTAATGGCGCAAAATGACCAGCAAAAGACACTGGCCGCCCGGCAGTAAATGGAATAAGCACTTCTCAAAGCTTGTCAATCAAACAACCTTCCGTCTTTCATTTGCAATTGGCGGTCGCTCATTGAAGCGAGTGTTTCGTTGTGCGTGGCAATGATAAATGTTTGCTTGAATTGATCACGCAGCGTAAAAAACAACTCGTGTAATTCTTTGGCATTGGCAGAATCAAGATTGCCCGTGGGTTCATCAGCCAGAACAATATAGGGTTGGTTAATAAGCGCCCGCGCCACGGCTACCCTTTGTTGTTCTCCACCCGATAAGGCCCCCGGTTTATGATGCAAGCGTTCAGAAAGCCCCATTTGCTTTAATAATTCACGTCCGCTTTCCGCAACCGCTTTTTTGTTCTCAACACCGGAGATCCAACCAGGGATACAAACATTTTCCAATGCGGTAAATTCGGGCAAAAGGTGATGGAACTGAAAAACAAAACCAATGTGTTTATTTCTAAAAGCGGACAAGCGGGATTCCGCTAACCCCGAGGTCTGCTGTCCATTGATGGAAATCTTACCGGAATCCGGCCGGTCCAAGGTTCCCAGAATATGCAGCAATGTACTTTTTCCGGCTCCGGAAGACCCGACAATACTGATGATCTCTCCTTTTTTCACCTCCAGATGAACCCCCTTAAGCACTTGTAAATTGGAATAGTTTTTGGTGATATTGTCGGCTTTTAACATGTTGTAAAGAAACAAATAAATTACCTATAAAAGATAAGAATTGTTATTTTAAAATTAAATTCTACTTTTGCGGAAAATTAAACCTTCATAAATTATGTTCTGGACATTAGAACTTGCCTCCTATTTGGAAGATGCCCCCTGGCCGGCCTCTAAAGATGAGTTGATTGATTACGCCATCCGCTCCGGTTCTCCCATCGAAGTAGTAGAAAACTTGCAGGAGCTGGAAGATGAAGGAGAAATGTTTGAAGGGATCGAAGACATTTGGCCGGATTATCCCTCCCGGGAGGATTTCTTCTTTAATGAAGACGAATATTAATTCAACTATCCCTAAGGGTCTAGCCTCAAAAAATATAAAAAGCCGTCCACATGTGTTGTGTGGACGGCTTGCTGGTTTAAAGACGTAATGATTAATCCGCTTCATGTGCCTTATTAAGGTCTTCCACAAGCACATCGCTTACTCCCATACTTGAGAATCCCCCATCGTGAAAAAGATTTTGCATGGTAACCATCCTGGTGAGATCGGAAAATATCGCCACACAAAAGTCTGCACAAGAATCGGAATCCGCGTTACCCAAGGGACTCATTTTTTCTGCATAATGCAGAAACGCATCGAATCCTTTGACGCCGCTGCCGGCCGTCGTCACGGTGGGGGACTGAGAAATGGTGTTCACCCGTATTTTCCTTTTACGGCCATAGTGGTAGCCAAAACTGCGGGCAATGCTTTCCAGCAGGGCTTTGGCCTCGGCCATGTCATTATAGCCGGGAAAAGTGCGCTGCGCGGCAATATAAGTAAGGGCAGCTACAGAAGCCCCTTCATTTAGGGCATCCAGTTTCATGGCGGACTGCAAGACTTTATGAAAGGACAACGCGGATATGTCTAATGTTTTCTGAAAATTCGCGTAATTGGTTTCCGTATAAGGTATTTTTTTTCGCATGTTGGGCGACATGCCCACGGAATGCAATACAAAATCAAGTTTGCCTCCTAACTGCTCCATTGACTTGGAAAAGAGGTTTTCCAAGTCTTCCGTAGAAGTAGCGTCTGCAGGGATTATCTCGGCATTGCAAGCCTTTGCCAATTCGTTGATCTGGCCCATACGTAAAGCTACAGGCGCATTTGTCAGTGTGATGGAGGCTCCTTCTTCTACTACTCTCTCGGCCACCTTCCAAGCGATAGAACGGTTGTCCAAAGCACCGAAAATAATACCTTTCTTACCTTTCAAAAGTTGATTTCCCATAAATTCTATATTTATACATCGGAGCGTAAAACCCGCGGGGCTTTAGCCCGTGGGATGTAAGCGGCTCCTTTTACGCTTACATTTTGAAATAATTTTCATCTGTCGGTCTTAGTACCTTAGAAACGCAACCAGTTTATTCCTGGTGATCTTCCCGAAGAAAAAGCCATAAAAGCAACTAACATCACAGAGACTAAACGCGTTTCACTACCATAGTGTTTATTCTGCTCCAGGAGCCGCAGGGGCAAAACAAAAATGACCAATAGCCGTTCTCGTTTGCCCAATCCATCTCCTTCCCGGGCCAAACCACCTTTGCTGGCCGTTTGCTCACTCAAGTTGTAAAAGTACATTAAATTTAAATTATCCAAGTACACGGCTTATTCCGAATAAGTTAACAAGAGCTTGCGATATTTATGCAAAAGAGTAGACTTGGAAATAAAACCCAAAAACTTTTTTCCGTCGACCACAGGCAGGTTCCAGGATTGTGTTTCATCAAATTTTTTCATCACATTGCTCATCGATTCCCGCACGTCAATGAACACCGGCGGGGGCTTCATCAGCTGCCTGATAGACGTACTGTCATATAACGCTTCATTAAACATTATTTCCCGGATATCATCCAGCATAATGATTCCTTCCAGCTCCTGTTTCTCATTCACTACGCCAAACATATTTCTTTTGTTGGTCTTAATTAATCCCACCAGGTTGCCTAAACTCGCTTCCGGCGAAATGCTTTGGATATCTTTTTCGATAATATCCTGCGCATTCAGCAACGACAAAAGATTACGATCCGTTTTTCGCCCGAATATCTTACCGGAATCCACCAATTTCTTCACATCCAATGAATAAGGAGAGAACCTGCGCACAACGGCGTAGGAGGCCGTAGAAACGATCATCAATGGGATAAATAAGTCGTATCCTCCGGTAGCTTCCGCAATCAAGAATATACTGGTAAGGGGCGCATAAAGTATACCGCTCATCGCACCAGCCATCCCCACAATAGCGAAATTAGCCACCGGCACATCCTGTACACCTAAAACAATACAAATCATCGCGAAAAAATACCCCATGAAAGCGCCTGCAACTAAAGAAGGCGCGAAATTACCGCCATTGCCTCCACTAGAAATGGTAACCGTGGTAGCAAAAACCTTGAAAAGCCCGATCAAGCCAACGAAGACGATCACCATCCATTCTATATGGGCAAACTGGCTGAACAGACTGGTATGCATCAAGGCGATTCCTCCCCCTTCAACCAGGGTTTTCACGCTCATATAGCCTTCTCCAAATAAAGGTGGAAATACAAAACACAGAATCCCAAGCAGGAGCCCACCGAACAAAGCCAGGTGCAAGGGCTGCTTAAAGTGGCGGTGTAAGAATCGATCTATCCGATGTGCTACTACCGCATAATAGCGGGAATAAAACCCAGCCACCAGGCCCATAATCAGATATAAAGGAACATTATGATAATCAAAGGATGTTTTAAGGCTAAAATGCAAGGTAATATCATTTCCCAGAATGACTTTTGACAGCAAGGCGCCGCAAACAGAAGCAATGATCAATGGGATAAAGTCCGAAAAAACCACGCCGGTCAAAATGATTTCAATGGCAAACATCACCCCGGCAATAGGGGCGTCAAAAGCGGACGCAATACCTGCCGCCGCTCCAGCGGCCAGCAAAAGAGTCCGGTCTTTATAATGCATCTGATAGACACGCGCATAATTGGACCCGATGGCCGCGCCGGTTACCGCAATCGGGCTTTCCAGGCCCGCGGAACCGCCAAAGCCCACTGTTATCCCGCTTTGAATAAGCTGTGAATAGGTTTTAGACAGGCGTACAATGCTTGATTTACGAGCAATCTCATTTAATATTCCGGGTATGCCTTTACCGGATTTCCCCCTGAAAAAGTAACGGATAATGAGAACCGTCCCCACTATACCGATGATGGGAAAAATAAAATAAAAGATGAGCTGAAAAGACAGATGATAGTCCTTCATGATGAGTTTCTGAATAAAATGCACCGCAGCTTTGAGGGCAACGCCTGCCAAACCCGCCGTACATCCGACCAAAATACCCGATAAGATCAAAAACTGTGAAGGGGAAAGTTTATCATGTAACCATTTTAACGGGACCTCATGCATATGAAGAAATTCTGTTCCCCGTTCTTCCAGTTCATGAAGGCTCTTGAAAAAGAGATAATATTTTCTCAGCTTTTTTGGACGCATAGGAGAATGCAAAGATAAGGGATTCAAGCGCCGCTATTTTCCTTTGTTAATAAATAAGTAAATTTGAACACCCAACCCTGACTGATAAACTCAAAACTTAAAAGCCATGACAGACCATATTTCAGATACCTTTTATTTGTTTATCGGAACGTACAGCCCCAGCGCGGAAGACGGTATCTTCGTCTATCAATTTAATAGCAAAACGGGAAAAGCCACCTTCCTGCATGCTGTTTCCGGCATCACCAATCCTTCCTTTTTAACGCTGTCCCCCGATCACACGCACCTCTACGCGGTAAGCGAAACCGGAAATAACGAAGACGGCCATGTATATGCTTATCGGTTTGATCAAAAGAGCGGCTCCTTACAATTTGTGAATAAGATACGGTGCAAAGGCGACGACCCCTGTAACATCATTAGCGACCAAAGCGGTCGTTTTTTATTTGTGGCGAACTACTCCAGCGGCAGTTTGACCGTACTGCCGGTAAGACCAGACGGAGCAGTAGCTGAATTGACCCAACTCATCCAGCATTCCGGACACAGCATCAACCCCGAACGGCAGGCTGAGGCACACGTACATTCCGCATCCATGGCGGCGGACAATAAACATCTCTTCGCCATTGATCTCGGCCTAGATAAGATATTCGGTTATATTTTTGACAATGAAACCGGTCAACTCGCCCCTGCGGCACCACCATTTACAAAGGGGATACCCGGTTCGGGCCCGAGACTCATGGAATTCTCCCGGGACGGGCGCTTTTCCTATGTCATTCATGAAATGGGAGGGCAAATAACGGCCTTTGAACATCAATCAGGGCAACTGAAAGAGCTGCAGGTGATTTCCAACCTGCCGGAAAATTATAGCGGTAAAATCTGGTCGGCGGACATCCATCTTTCCCCCGACAACAGGTTTTTATATGCCACCAACAGGGACGACCTCAACGATATCGTCACTTATCGCAGGAATACCCAAACCGGGAAATTAACTTTTGTGAACCGGCAGCCGACGGGAGGAAAGACGCCACGCAATTTTGTGATAGCACCGGATGGAAAGCACGTGTTAATCGGTCATAAAAACGGCGGAGAAATCACTGTCTTTACAAGGGAGAAGGATACCGGCTTACTGGCGTTAACAGAAGAACGTATTTCCGTAGCCCATGCGGTTTGCCTGAAAATGCTGGTTTAATACCCTCTTTTATCCTTCCCTTCTATAAAATTCATAAAAGCCCTGTTAACTACTTTATTTCCGCCCGGCGTGGGATAATTTCCGGTAAAATACCAATCCCCCAGATTGTGCGGACAGGACCTGTGCAGGTTTTCAATAGATTGGTAAATAATTTCCACCTTAGCATGGGTCCCTTTTGGCGTAATAATCTCGGCAATTTTAGCCGAAATTTCTTCAACCGTCAGTTGTTTATAGATATGACGCACGACGTTTTGCGCATCCAGCGTATCTGTTTTAGCCAACTCTTTTGACAACCCATAGGCATGTTCCAGCACATGTTGTTTACCCTTCTCCTGAAGCAATGCGATGGCAGCCCGGAAGGCTACAAAATCCCCCATTTTGCTCATGTCGATACCATAGCAATCCGGATAACGGATCTGGGGGGCAGAGGAGAGGATAATAATCCGCTTTGGCCCCAGCCTGTCCAGCATTTTGATGATGCTTTCCCGGAGTGTGGTGCCCCGGACAATGGAATCATCAATCACCACCAGCGTGTCTTCTCCGGGTCTTACCGTTCCGTAGGTAATGTCATAAACATGCTGTACCATCTCATTTCGACCGGAATCCGCGGCAATGAACGTACGCATTTTTACATCCTTTATAGCGATTTTCTCTAAGCGGATGCGTCTATTGACCATCTCGGTAAGTTTCTCCGTATCGTAATCATCTTTCCAGCTCAGGATACGTTTTACCTTTATCTCATTCAGATAATGTTCCAGTCCTTTGACCAGTCCGTAAAACGCTACTTCCGCCGTATTGGGGATAAAAGAAAACACCGTATTTCTTAAGTCATTATCAATGGCTTCCAGAACTTTTTCAGACAGGGTGTAACCAAGGGATAGCCGCTCCTGGTAAATTTCCTTATCATTTCCTCTGGAAAAATAAATACGTTCAAAACTACATGCCCTTTTTTCCCCCGGTTCTATAATTTCTTCTTCCGACACTTCGCCATTTTCTTTGGCAATCAGCGCATGGCCGGGTTTTAATTCTTTAATTTCCTCAAAAGACACATCAAATGCCGTTTGCAAGGCAGGCCTTTCCGATGCGGCTACTACAATTTCTTCGTTAACATAATAATAAGAAGGCCGGATTCCATTGGGGTCACGCATCACAAAACCATCGCCGTTTCCTACCAGCCCGCCCACATGATATCCGCCATCGAAAAGCGGCGCAGCCTGCCTGAGAACCTTTACCAGATCCAATTGCTCGGGGGTTTGTTCGTCTTCTTGTATGATAAAATGTGTCAACACCTCCAGCATGGCCGCCAGATCAGACTCTGCATGCAATTTCCCGGTTTTTACATTGACAAAATCAAATAGTTCCCGGACGTTAACCACATTAAAGTTTCCCGCCAAGGCCAGGTTCCTGGACGGTATAGGATCATGGCGAACAAAAGGATGACACAATTCAATGTCGTTTCTGCCCTGCGTGCCATAACGCAGATGGCCCAAGAGCAATTCACCCAGAAAGCGGATGTTCCCCTTCATCAGCCCCGGATATTTCGCCATATCAGGCTGGTATTTCTCAATTTCCTTAACCTCTGAAAAGATTTTTCCGAAAAGATCCGGAATGGGTTGGCCGGCATTGCTTCTCACGCGGTGCAAAAAGGGATAACCGGGTTCGGTATGCAATTTCAGAGCAGCAATTCCGGCACCATCCTGTCCCCGGTTGTGCTGCTTTTCCATCAGAAGGTAGAGCTTATTCAGCCCGTAAAATACTGTGCCGTATTTTTTTTGAAAGTACGAAAAGGGCTTGCGAAGGCGTATGAAAATCAAGCCACATTCATGCTTAATAGGATCGCTCATGAAATTTTCCCCTGTTAAGGCGCAAAGGTAAGTTCTTTTTTTTGGTCAACAAGCATTCTAACTTTTGTAGTTGATCGGATCCGATATAATCGACTCCCAGTTTCATCAGGATGTTGTAGGCCTTTACGGTATTCGGCGTTCCCCAGAAACGAATCAGCTTTTTTTGATGGTGAATGCTATCTACTAAATGTTTGAGCTTTTGTACTCCTGAAGCATTCAAGGGCTGGTCTTTCGTCCAAGTCACAAACTTTTGCACATTGTCGCTTACCAGCACGACCTGGTGCAGATCTGCCGGTGGATAGCGTTTTCCAATCCGTCCGTCAAAAGTAAAAATCGGATCAAAGCAATGTAAACTGTCGGGGGGCGGCATGTTTCCGCTTATTACCAGCCTGACGGCGTCGGGATTATCTTCTCGGTTGAAGTAACGATAATACGGCTTTAACAGGTTTTTTAAAAGTGGCAGTACTTCATCGTACGGAGATTTCAAATCAATCAACAACTGCAGCTGCTGGCCGTTTGCATAAGCTTTCCCCTGATTGGCCTTTAACCGGGACAACAAAGGGGTCAAATATAAGGTGGTGAAGGTCCGGGACTGGCGAATATCACCGCGGTTATGAGCGACCATCAACTTCCCGTTTACGGCCCACAGATCCGCTTCTATAGAACCAAAATGCCGTGCATAGGCGTCGTAAAAAGGCAATGCCTGTTCATAGTCATTGTGGGAGTGTGCATGAGCGGTAGTATAACGGGCCGCCTGCGCAAATACGCCTACTGAAAGGAACAAAAAGAAAAAATATAAAATACCCGTTTTCATGAACCTTGATATGTAAAATAACCCATTCAATTTCATAGCCTTCTTCCTACATCGCTAAACAGCCTGCCATTTTTGCTTAACGGCCGGCAAAAAGAAACAGCTAGTGGCCAACCGCTCCAGTGGGACCCAAAGTCTTCTCCTTTTCCCTTGTATCATTTTATCACTCACTCCAGTCCCCGGTCTTCCAACATCGGTTCAATACGCGGATCACGGCCGACAAAATCACGATATATTTCCGCTAAGTCTTTCGTATTGCCCTGGGAAAGGATCATGTCGCGGAACCGTTGCCCATTTTCCCTGGTCATCCCTCCATGATTTTGGAACCAGGCAAAGGCATCATCCGAAAGCATTTCAGTCCACAGGTAAGCGTAATAGCCAGCTGCATAACCGTTCCCCCAAATATGTTTAAAATAGCTTGAACGGTAGCGTGGCGGTACAAGCTTCATATAGACACCTGTCTTTTTTAAAGCATGAAGCTCAAAGGAATCCACCTGCTGTATGGTCTCAGAAGCCGGTAACGTATGCCATTGCATATCCAGCGATGCTGCTGCAAGCAATTCGGTTAACAAGTATCCCTGGTTAAAAGCACCGGCTTTTTTGATCTTATCGATCAGTTCCTGGGGCATGGACGCTCCAGTCTTATAATGGACGGCGTAGTGTTTCAATATTTTAGGATTAAGGGCCCAGTGTTCGTTAAACTGGGAAGGAAATTCAACAAAGTCCCTGGCTACGCTCGTACCCGAAAGGCTGGGATATTGTTGTTCGGCAAAAAAGCCATGCAGGGCATGTCCAAACTCATGAAACATCGTGATCACCTCGTCAAAAGTGAGCAAAGCAGGTTCCCCCTCTGCTGGCTTGGGGAAGTTGCATACATTGTATATAACGGGTTTTTGCGCCAACAACTTAGATTGCGTTACCAGGTTGCTCATCCAAGCGCCACCCCCCTTGTTATCCCGTTTAAAATAATCGCAATAAAATAAGCCAATAGAAGAACCGTCCTTATCAATAAGTTCGAACACACGGACATCCTCCTGCCAGACGGGCAAATCCTTTCTTTCCTTAAAAGTGATGCCATAAAGCTGATTGGCCGCATAAAACACGCCATTCTCCAACACATTATTGAGTACAAAATATGGTTTAATGGAATCCGTATTGAGATCATATTTTCTCTTTCTTAAGATCTCGGCGTAATAATTCCAGTCCGACGGCAACAACTGGAAACTGCCATTTTCCGCATCAACGATCTGCTGGAGTGCCACGGCTTCTTTTTTAGCCTTGGCGGTAGCGGGGCCGATCAATTGATCCAGAAAATCTTCTACAGTTGCGGGGGTTTTAGCCATTTGGTTTTGTAACTTCCAGGCTGCATAACTGGAAAATCCAAGAAGTTCCGCCTTTTCAGCGCGGAGTTTAGCCATTTGTAGGATTGTTTCACGAGTATCATTAGTATCTCCTTTTTCCGCACGTGTCCAAGAATGTTGAAATAATTTGATGCGTGTTTCGCGATTATTGAGATTTTGCAACAGCGGTTGTTGAGTAGTATTTTGTAGACTGATTACCCATTTATCCGCTATTTCACGGCTTTCCGCGTTTTGTTTGGCCGTTTTCAATTGCCCTTGAGAAAGCCCTGAGAGCAACGCCGTATCATCCACGACCAATGCACCCGCTTTGGTAGCTGCCAGCAACTTATTGGTAAATTCTGTACTTAATGAAGCCAGTTTTTTATTGATTGTTTTTAACTTGGCCTTATCCGCTTCCGAGAGGTTTGCCCCTGCACGTACAAACCGGTTGTAATAATATGCTGTTAGACGCAAAGATTCTGAATCAAGGTCAAGACTTTCACGTTTTTTATAAATTGTTTTTATCCGTTCGAACAACTTCGAGTTCAGATAAATGGCATCGTAATGCGCGGACAGTTGGGGGGAAATTTTTTCCTGTATTTCTTGGAGTTCAGGGTTGGTATTAGCGCTGGTTAAAAGCCCGAATACCTGCTCTACCCTACTCAATAATTGACCACTTTTCTCCATGGCTACCAAGGTATTCTCGAAGGTCGGAGCAGCGGTATCACCAGCAATCTTTTCAATTTCCTTCAGGTGTTTCTCCATCCCTTGCTGAAAGGCAGGCATAAAGTCGGAGGTTTTAATTTTATCAAAAGGCGGTGCTTCGAAGGAGAGCTGGCTGGGTTGCATAAAGGGATTTTCTTGGGCGGAGTCTTTGGCGTTCTTATTGTTTTTACAAGCAGCGAGGACCAATAAAGCCATCACCACCATGCCGGTTTTCCTGAACATATTGGATTGGTTTTGGTAAATAAATCGACTTGGAAAATCTTATATTCGGGCAAGTTACGTAT
>CAYXRN010000102.1:0-11881 GCA_964467635.1 uncultured Chitinophagaceae bacterium
TTCTAAAGTATTGGAAAAACGACCTTTGTCATAAGGTACATAATGATATTTTAAAAAGGCTTTCAAATCACGATTTCCGGCCAGACCACCACCCACTTTTTGTGCGGGGGTTGTTTCCGTCTTTCGTACCGCCTCATAAGCTTTTTGTACGTCGAAATCACGGATCCCCATTTGATACGCGCTTACAATAAGTGGGATTTCATGCTCGGCTACCATTACGGGAATATACTCCATTCCCGCAGGCCCCTTGGCCAGCCAGCCATTGGCGTCATACATGGCTAACTGAGATTTCACCCAGCGCGAGGACCATTCAGGGGTAACCAAGTTCCATAGCTGGTTCAAGTTCCAAAAGGTATTCCAGAAGGCATCGCAACCAAGCGCCACTGCGTCGGGATCTTTTAGTTTTTGCACCTTTTCGGTAGCATCTACCCATTCACCATTTACATCACTGAAAATATTCCTGCCTGCTAATGCACGATAAAAGTTTGTATAAAACCTTACTTTTTCCCGCCGATCAGAAGTAGTTATTTTTATACGGCTCAGCAGCTCATCCCAAGTCGCCACATTATGCTGCCTTACTGCATCGAAATCCCATCCGAAAGGGCTTATGATTTCCTGTTCTAAATTTTCTCTTGCATTTTTTATACTGACATAGGAAATTCCCGTCCGCACCTGGACTACATTATTTTCAGAGGTATTAAAAGCTACAAATACGCCCACATGACTGGGCGTATCTATTTTTAATTGCCCAACATTCCTTTTCACCGTACCGTCGGCCCAATAACCAAAGTGCTTTATGGGCTGATCAAACTGCATGACAAAATGTATCGTATAATTCTGATTAATGTCATTTCCCCAAACCCCTGGAGCTTCTTGTTTGCTAAAGCCTGCAATGGTATAATCGTCTATTTTTTTAACGTCTACCTGCAGTACTTTATAATTGTACTCAGCGGGTGTGGTAAAATCAACTAATATTCTGGATAGCTTTCCCTTTGGATAGGTATATTTTTGAAAACTACAACGCGTGGTAGCCGTGAGTTCGGCAGTGATATCATAATCTGTCAAATGGACTTTATAGTATCCCAACGGGGCTTCTTCCGTACTTTTACCAATACGTGATCTGTAGCCGCTGTCCGGATGAGTCTGATCACCCATATGGGTAATCAACGGGCCATTGACAGGCAACATAGAAAGCCCCGACATCGTCCATTCATGGATATGACTAAAGCCGCCAATACTTTCAAAAATAGGATCATAACCGGCCTGCCAGCCCGCACTTTGGTTATCCGGACTGATCTTCACCATACCAAATGGCATCCAGGGGCCGGGGGCAATCATCCAGCGGGAATGCGCGGTTCCCATCAACGTATTCACATAGCCTGCAGGAGAGATCATCTTTTGCGGCGCACGGTGGGTCCATCCAGAACGAACGGTGTGATTATTTAATTTAATCTCATAATGGCTTTCTTTTGCATTGGTGACCGCAGGCATGGGTGCTTCAAAAACATACCTTCCCTTTTCAATTGTCTTCTCCAATATTTTTTGACCATCCAAAAATGCAGTTAACACAGGCGCTCCAGCAAGCTGTTGTACATCAATCAATAACGGCTGTGCCCGCTTGCCGCTATGTTCTATTTCATACTGTGCTGCTTTCACATCTCTTATAAAAGCATGATGAGGTTGCCTTACCTGAACTCCTTCCGGCCCTTTTAAACGAATATAATCGAATACCAACCACGACCCCCACAAAGATGTAATCCGAACCTTGTTACCACCCTTTTTCAAAATCCCGGCAGGGACAGAAAGGTTAATGAAATAACCAGGATAGTCGGACGTAGCACCCTTCAACACTGAGTCGCCTGAGCCTTTTGGCAATTGAAACTCCCAGGAAGTATCATTGACTGATACTTTTAGCTTTGGGGGATTTTCAGCACTCATATCCAAAAGTGCAATGGCCAGTTCATACTGGCCTTGGTTGGGCGTCTTATCTAAGCCGAACAATATATTCGCAGTCGCGGCATGCCATCCTGCCAGGCCTCCGGAACCGCCCCATTGGTCCTGTGGACCGGGCAGGGCGTAAGGCCAATCTTTTTCTACATCAGAAAATCCGATGAGAAAAAATTTATTTTCCCATCCAAAATCTTCTTTTAAAAAATCTTCATAGCCTGAAGGTGCTAAAGCGAATTCTGAAGCGCTGTGATCAGCTTCGCCAATTTGCCAAAGGATTTTACCGGGTTCGTCGACCTGAGAAAAGACCCTCGGTGCCGTAAGTACAAGCAGACAAAAAGCGCTCAAAAACAAAACAATGATCTTATTCATACTTTTAATTTTAATCATTTAATCAAGTCCTTTTCTTATTGGAAAATTAACCGGTTCACTCTCTAGTTTAAAACGGCCACCCTGAAAATTTCAATCCTTAGCTGCCTACAGCACATCCTGATAATCAGATCTAGCTGGGCTTCCCCTTTTTGTCATTCATTACACGCAGTGAAACCGCTCCCATGGTTCCGGGGAATTGGGCTTATTCCTTTTCTTCTTTGAAATGATTTTTAAAAAGTACTACACCTGACCTTTTCAGCTCCTGGTTATAGGAAAAAGTGGAAGGATTGTGATCCATGGCACGGTATGTTTTCGTATCAAGGTACAAAAAAGAAAGCTTTCCCAAAATCCTTTTAACCATTCTCCGATTCACTGTACAATATGATTCAAAGAGAAATTGAAGCTTGTCCTTTTGACTCAGCACCAGATGACGTAGCACACACTTTGGCTGCTAAAAAAAAATGAATTTCCTATAAGCTTACACCTAAGCCAATTGAAGCCAATGCCAGTGTTTTCTGCCTAATCGAAAAGTCACTAGCCCCTCAGTACTTTCCGAGGGTTGGCCTGAAGCCGATACGTCTGCTCTGTATGCCTTTGAGCAACCTCCCGTAAATGATCATCAATGGGACAATAGACAAAACCGAGGCAACAAAGGCTGTTCCCGGTATTAAAAAGTCACATGATGTAAAATTAGTCTTCAAGAAGAAACCACCTTAGCGATTAAGCTTTCACTAATCAAAAAATATATGTACTGGGGAGCTATTTTTTCGACTTTTTCACTTTTTGTTGTTCCTGGTAAAAAAGTGCAATCCGTCCGCAGATCTCCACCATACAAGCTTGATTTAATAACCATGTATAATATCCCTTTTTCTTACCACTCCAGTCCTCGTAAAAAAAGCCATTTTCAGTCCTGGCATTCTTCCAGGCATAGTTTACGAACTTTATCACGGCATTAATATATTTCATGTTTTTATCCGGGTCAATCCGATAAAAGTCAAAAAAGCCCCTAAATAAAACAACATTAAACCAAGGCGCGTGATCGGGGAAAAGAAATCCAATTTCTGTAGACGGAACAGTAAAATAATCAAAACTTGCCACAACCAGTTTCTTCGCATCATTAAAATATCTTTTGTCTCCCGTTATTCGATATAGCAACACAGCATTGCTAATCATTGCACCGGAGTTATAAGACCACTTTGTCTTATTAGGAACACATCCTTCTATAGCGACATCATTCCAATAAGTTAGATCAACCGGATCTTGTAAATTTGATTTCAGCCAGGAATATAGGCGCTTCCCAAATGCTAAATATTTATCTTTTTTAGTAATCATGTAAAGTTGTAGCGCGAGGGTAGTTGCAAATGCACTTGAGCATGTAGCTTTAATATAATTAGAGTCTTCAGGGTTCTTTTCCTCCTCATTCCAGAACAGCCCACCACCGCAATCCATAGACTCCCCAGTAAAATCAAAATTAATACATCTTTCCGCCTGATTCAGAAAATGTCTTCTGCCCGTTGCTTTATAGTTTTCGAGATAATCAAGCCCTATGGTCGCATTATCATCATAAAAGCGCTTGCCTCCTCCGTAAACCGGAGGATAAGATGCAACTCCCCAAAGGCCATACTTATAGGACCAATACTCATCTATTCCATTTCCGACTTTTACAAAGTTAGTATCCGACAACCCCAGCTGACGTAAAACACCAGCAGCAGTAACCATTCCCGAAAAAGACCACATATAGGCCACTTTCTTATCTCCTTGTTGTCTCGGGTAATTCTCTGCCAAAAAATTAGTACCTGGAATAGCATAATGGCTCATGATAAGGTCAAATAGGCGCTTGGCTCTATTTTTATACTTTAAATAGGAAGAATCAAGATTATTGAGGTAGCCTGCATTAGTTGTTCCAGGTAGCCTATTACCTGTTTGTTCGCCAAAGTGGCCTGCATGAGCCTTCGCAGCTATTGTGTTGTATCCAAGCAAAACAATTAACCCAATAAATAGCTTCAGTAATAACGTTATTGAGCACCTTTTATTAATCATTATCGTTCTGTTTAATTATATGATTAATCCAACTATCTATATTTAGAAAGCAGTATTTGTAGCCGTTGCATCCAAGCTTGGTCTACCCCCTCCATATTGAGATATCTTCCGGCCCCATCTAAGCTGGCATACTGATAATAGCCATGCGTTACGGGATCCCTTAAAACGGTATTAATCGCATCTATATTTCCTTTGGCATAAGTTAGCCAACTTACATTGCTATCAGCTTCATACAATTTTATCATTGCCTGCGTCGCCCATCCACAATAAGTGGGATTGACTCTTATATCTCCTGTATTAAAAATAAAAACATTATGGGAAGTATTCCATAGAGTTGAAATCATTGCATTACCCAGTGTCTGAGCCTTGACAATATAACTCTTATCCTCCATAATTTTTCCATACAATAGATTGGCCTCGACCATGATAGCGTTATCGTAAGTGAAGTATTCGGTGTCTATACTGCCATCCTTTTTAACTTGCCAGAAATAAAGACCGGTGCTATTATTGAATAGTTTTTTACTCAACCAGTTATTGACCAAAGCAGCCCAATTGCGATAGACGGTATCTTGGGTAATCTTATATAAGCGTAAAAACAACTGCAAAGCAAGGCCATTAGATTGTGTTGGTTTAACCGTTTTGTCCGTATTCCACCAAAAACCTCCGCCGAGGTTATTGTCCCATAGTTCACTATTTATCAGCCAGTCGGCGCAAGCCTTTGCCGCAGCCAGGTAGGCACCTTTATCAGCACCGGCGGTAACCTGGTAGGCCGACAGATAAGCAATACCTGTTAACGCATTATCATCAACATACTTCGTTCCCGACGCACCGCTACCATCCAGATTTGCAAAGGCAAAGTATCCCCCAATCGGATTAGTATCATCCCATAAATTACTCATCCATTTAAAGGTACCATTCATCTGTTGTAAATAGGATGTATCCCCACTTGCTATCATAGCAGCATCAGCATATATCTGACTCACGTTATACCATTCAAAAGCACTGCTCGTATTTGTCGTTGTATTTACACGATAACTGCTATAAACCGTCAAAAGATTATTCCCAATAAAATCATGGGTTTCAACGGCCTTGGTAAGGTAAGTCGAAACATGGGTATTACTATCAGGGCTCGTCGGATCTCCGCCGGGATCTACATCTTGCGGGCTGACAGGATCTTTACTGCACGACACTGTCACAAAAATTAATATCGCAATGCACCCAAGTATCTTGTTCATAGGAAACTCTTTACTGTATCAAAATAAAAATTATGATATCCTGTCAGTACTGGTAAGGCAAATCAATCCTAGTAAGTAACCAAATGTGTATATGGCCCTGAAGCCTGAAAAAATATTGTCACCTTCACTTTTTGCCCATCTGCCGCAGGATCAAATTTAAAAGTATTATCCCATTGAGAGTCCGTTACCGGTACCAGATAAAAGTAAGATGCGGGTTGGCCGGCAGGAGGAACATTATTGACATTCTGACTTCCCCAGTACTCCAGTCCTGATGCTGTATGCATTATAAATTTATAGCGGTCATCTCTACCCCATGAAAATTGAACAAAATCAACAGCCAAGTTATCTATCTCCCATGTACTGTTTCCAGCATATGTTAATTGCCCAATTTCTGCCCCTTTAGCTGACTGATATAAGCCTATGGACTGAATTTCTACAACCGAAGAAGTAGCAACATTAAAATCATACCTTAAAAGGTAAGCCTGGGTACTGCCTGTAACAGCAGTTGATTGATTCCCCTTCCGAATTATATTATTAGCATCCACATAATATCTTGTACCGCTTGAGTCGGGTCGATCTGATAAATAATAACTCCCTTCTTTTAAGGAGGTATATACTTCAAAAACGCCATCGGAAGTCTTTTTCAATGGCATGGCTTTTGTAATATTATCTCCCGATTCCGTAGCTGTTCCGGTGAGAAACAGAGAATCAGGGAGTACTGCAAAGCCTGCCGGTCTCTCGATTTGAAGCGTTCTGCTTTCGGCACTGAGCTTTGCATTAGCGGCTTTAGACGCTGATACAGCCCATTTTATCTCTCCTGAGCTTGAAGTCTTAATTCCGGCTAAGGAGGCGATCTTATTCAATTCCTTTTGCGTAATGGTTGCCTGGTTCTGAACACCGGAGCCATCTGAAACAATCTTATAAATAGGATTGCTGAAATCTCCATCTGTCTTATCAAAAACAACTTGATAAAGTATTAATCCGCTATCAGGAGTCGTCGCTGCATTCCATTTAAATACCAGACTTGATCCTGTTTGTGGCTGCAATTTAATATGCGCATTATCTCCAGGTGAGACCAGCGTATTTACCGGGCTAAGACGTACATCAAGCCGCCTTATATCTTTTCGACACGATGAAAACGCGAGGATAGCCATAACGAGCATCCAGCCTAATTTAATAAATGTTTTCATTTCAATCTTTTGAATTGTTAAAATTAGTATCCGGGGTTCTGTGTCAGGTTAGGATCGAGGTCAATTTCAGAAGCAGGGACAGGCCATAAATAGTCTCTTGATGGATCAAATTTCCTATTTTGGACCCTTATATAACCGTCGTCAACACTTGGATCACCGAATCGCGCCCCATGCACATAACCATTCATCACAGAATCCGCAATTTTCCATCTACGGATATCATCTATCCTTAGTCCTTCCATTGCAAATTCAGCTCTTCGTTCACGCCTGATAATCTTGGTCATGTCAACATCGTTTCCAGGATAATTCAAGGCATTCGGATCAGTAAACCCTGCTCTTTGGCGTAATAGCTTAATTGTACTATTCCAGACCATGGCGTTCATTTCTCCCAGGTTGGTTTTGGCCTCCGCATAGTCCAATAGCACTTCTGCATACCTGATCAATTGAAGATTCAATCCAGACGCAAAGCCAGCCAGGTGATTAGGATCAAAATATTTTCTCCAATAATAGCCGGTAAGCGTATGTTGACCATTTGGATTGTATTCATTTAAACGTTTAGAGTCAGGATCTGACCCCGGCTTTATATAAATGGTTTGAGTAGTGCCATCCGGGTTTTTCCATACATACTCATGGTAAACAACGGTTGCTGTAAGCCTCGGGTCTCTATTAATATAGGGGTTATTTTCCTGATAACCTGAAGAGGGGTCTGATATTGGTTTCCCATTCAACATAATGTAACTGTTTACGAGCTCTTGCAGGGGTCCCATTTTATTTGTGCGGGACCCTGCTGAAATCGGGAAAAAATCAAAACCATCTGACCAGGTGCGTACACTTGGCACATATTGGAGAGCGAGCATAGTTTCATTATTACTCTTATTAATGTCCGCATTACTAAACAATCCACTATAATCATCCGTCAAAGAATAATGCCCATAAACTGTCTGTTCGTTCATCAGTTTTTCACAAATCGCCACTACATCCTGCATTCGGTTCCCCTGATATAATAAAACACGGGCCTTTAAAGCAAGCGCAGCGCCCTTCGTAATGCGACCATGGTCGGCAGCCGCATACTCTTCTTTCGAGGGCAGCACGCTGGCCGCAGTATCTAATTCATCGATAATAAACTTCAATACCGAATCCTTTGGTGTTCTGGCGATTACTTTAGCCTTATCGGGAGTAATAGAATGCTTCATAAGAGGAACAGCACCCCACCAATTCATTAAATTAAAATAATGCCATGCTCTTATAAAAAGCACCTCTCCTTTCATTCTGGAAATTACTTCGGGAGAAAGGGTCTTATTTTTATCCACATTATCAATAAAAAGATTACATGAATTAATCCCTTGGTAATGAAAAGACCAGACATTCTTAAATTCAGGTGTAGAAGCATTGTAACTACCACTAGAAATAATTAGGGTATTGTTAAACGCATTATCAGACATCGCAGCCTTATTAAAGTAAAGGCTGCTATTGTACATCCCGCTATAAATATTATTCAAGGCGTTATTCACATTCTTACTAGTCAACCAGAAATTTAAACTGGTAAACTTGTCTGTGGGCGTTAGGTCTAATTTCTTGCAACTGCTAACCGCAGTTATTATTAATGCTATAAAAACAATTATTGAAGTATGTCTCATAATTTATAATTTTTCATTTAAACACGACATCTAATCCAAGACCATAAAATACTGGCACGGGATAAGCTCGTCCATAATGAGACCCGGCGCCCAAACTAAGATTATTATTAAATTCCGAAAGTTCCGGATCTAAGAATTTCAATTTAGATAGCGTTAACAGATTCTGCCCCATAAAAGAAACCCTCAATCTGTCAATACCAATTTTTCCGGTCATGTCCGCGGGGAATGTGTATCCAATATTTAGATTTTTAATCCTAACATATGCGGCATTAAACAAGTAGATGTCCGAGCCCTTTCTCCAGTTATTCGTATTTGAACTCGTACCGACAGAAGCTAAACGCGGATAACGGGCATTAGGGTTATTAGGGGTCCAAAAATCCGTTTGGTTCATAAACATCGTTCCGCTATAGTTGTAATGGAAGGGCTCAATTAATTCCCCCCTAATCATATCTGCTCTTTTTCCTACCCCTTGTAAAAATAACGTCAGATCGAAGCCTCCAAATTCCAATCGATATGTAAATCCGAAGGTATATCTGGGGAATGGATTTCCCAGCGCTACTTTATCTTCACCATCGATCGTACCGTCATTATTCTGATCCACAAACTTCAGATCTCCCGGTTCAAGTTCTAGCCCTTTTGGCTTAGCCGATCTGTTGATCTCTTTTTCACTTTGAAAAATACCTGCAACCTGAAAACCGTAGTATTGCGTGATCGGTTCACCTACTTTCCGGATAAGCGAATACTCTTCAAAATCTACAATTTCCTGTTTAGATCCTTCTGTTAAGCTAAGAAGTTTGTTTTTATTGTCCGCTAGATTAGCACTAAACGTTTGGGTTACAGAACCAGTTATTAATTTATAAGATATATCCAAGCCCCAGCCTCTATTGTTAACCTTAGCCACATTATAATCTGGAAGACCTGCACCATAAAGTAGCGGCACATCTTCTCTTGAGTAAAGAATATTACTTGTAGTTTTATCAAATAAGTCAAGCGAGACATTCAATCGCTCATTTAAAAAAGCCGCATCAATTCCCAAATTTAGGGTAGCAGCTCGTTCCCATGTCAGATCGGGATTACCTAAAATATATCCTGCTCCGCCTACTACCGCATTATTAAATCCATAAGCATTATTATAATTAAAATATGCCGTTTGATATTGATACGCGCTTACATTCTGATTACCTAATACACCATAAGAGGCTCTCAATTTTAAGATATTTATTGTATTTTTTACTGATTGCATAAATGGCTCTTTAGTAGCAAGCCACGAAGCTCCTATTGAAGGAAAGAAACCCCACCTCTTTCCTGATGCAAATTTAGATGACCCATCTTCTCTGAAAGTAGCATTGACAAAATATTTATCCTTGTAGGTATAAGACAAGCGTCCAAATAAAGAGTTAATGCTGGTTTCCGAGGTAGCCGCGTTACTATTATATGAATTATTTGCATCAATTACGGTACCAGTAGTAGGAGTACCTAATTGAATATCTGTATACAACTGTTGTAATTGAAAACCTTTCTGAGTATAAGATTCATTTGAAGCTCCAAGGAGCAGTTTAATCGCACTTTCATTAATCCTTTTATTATATTCTGCATACAACTGCATATTCGTTAAAAGGGATTTAGAACTGTTATTACGTACCGTACGGTCACTCCCTGAAACGCCTGACGGCACGTTATCCACCTGTATGCTTCTATAAAAATAGGAGTTATTAATCAACGTACCACCAAATATACCTGTTAAGATAAGGTCTTTTGTTACATCAAAGGTTAGGTTTAAATTACCGAACAACTGATCATTATTAGATTGATTATAACCACCCTTTTCAAGAATTCCCATGGCATTGTATTGAGAAGCGATCGGATTAGTTAGATAGTGACCAGATGAGTCTTGCCAATTATAGTCATAAGGAACGCGATTAGCATCAGCGAATATGATTTGTTCATAACCGCTTGTCGTTTTATTCTTATTCTTATTATAACTTATAACCGTATTAACCTTTAGTTTGCCTATTATGGAAGTTTGGCTTAATCTCAGGTTATATTTTTGATATCCAAAATCGGCACCCGATCCGCCATTACCAATGAGGTTATTGCCTTGGCTTTTGTATCCCGCAGAGATAAAGTAAGAATTAGTCTCCCCGCCTCCACTTATTGATAGATTATGCGTTTGAAAAGGAGCGTCTTTCAGAATATGCTGCATATCCCATGTACCGTTACCTTGCGCCTTCAATTGCGCGATCTCTTCAGGCGTATAACTCGGAGGAAGACCTGAATTAACAAGCGCTAAATTTTTATAATATGCATTATCCCACGCATCCACTTTCTGCACAAGCACATCGGGATGTTGGACCCCATAGCTGCCGTCATAGCTGACTGTGGGCTTTTGGTTGAAGTTGCCACTTTTCGTAGTGATCAAAATAACTCCATTAGCTGCCCGTGAACCATAAATAGCCGCAGAGCCTGCATCTTTTAATATGGAAACGCTGGCAATATCATCCGGATTGATTTGGTTAATGTCTCCGCCAATGATACCATCTATTACGACTAGTGGTGTATTATCTCCTAATGTACCAATACCGCGAATATTCAAATTTACCCCACTGCCGGGTTCATAGGAAGTTTGTTGAATAATCAGATTGGGAGACTCCCCTTGCAAAGCTTGCAAAACATTGGTTACGGGTTTGTTTTCGATATCTTGAGCCGTTATCTGATCAACCGACCCTGTTAGAGATATTCTTTTTTGTGTACCATAACCAATAACTACCGTTTCATTTAACTGGTGAGCTCCAGGCTTCATTGTAATCAAAAGATTACCTTGTTCCGGACCTACCGGTATTTCCTGTGTATTATATCCTAAATATTTAAACACCAATATCGCACTGTCAGTTGATATGTCCAATGAAAATGCTCCTTTAGAATCCGTAATTGTTCCGTTTTGAGTGCCTTTCACAATTATTGTTACTCCTGGGAGTTGATTGCCCGACTCATCCTTCACAACGCCATCGATAGTAAATGCATCATATGTAAATGATAGGTGCGTTGATCTCATCGAGTGATACTTGGAGACAGCATAACTGTCATTAGGAGCACCTACTACCAAAAAGACAGCTAGGAGCGCACTTGACGAAATAAACAGTCGGATTCTTCCGCAGCATTCATATGCATTTTTCATATTTATACAAATTTGACTATGCTTTAAATAATACCGTTAGATTAATTTCTGATTTTATTATTGTACCGAAGGAGGAGGTACTTTACTCCCCCAGTTTTTATTAGGCTCAGCCCCCATAATAAACTCTAGTTTCCCCCCCTGCATAAGCTGATCCCGGTACAGCCAACAGTTGTTTAATGCTTTACCGTTGAATTCAGCAGCTTGTACGTAACAGTTCTCTTTTGAGTTATTCTTTGCTTCGATAACTAATCTCTTACCATTCCCCAAAGCAATGACCGCTTTAAC
>CAYXRN010000103.1:0-11780 GCA_964467635.1 uncultured Chitinophagaceae bacterium
CTGCAACCGGTGATACCACTGGTATGTAAATTTTAAAATGATTGAAAAAATAATGGGGGCTGTTGTTTTGCAACGGCTCCTTTTTTATTTTATCTAAAAAAAGGCTATTGCCTTTGATTAATTTCAATTTTTTTAACTTTTCTCTTGGTTATTTAAAATCAATTTGTACCTTTACCCCCTGAATAGGAACTAGTATGTCAACCGCAGTTTATTTTTTTAACTTTTACTTTTATTTCTTCAAAAAGAAGAACTGAGGTTGATATGTCATAAATAGATTGGAAAGGCCTCAGATTATCTGAAGGCCTTTTTTATTTTGAAAAAGCATGCAAGTTTTACACCTACATATCTTTTCTTACTTTTTTTTCCGCTTTAGCAGCCAGACTGACGGGAATGAAGGAAACTAATGTATATTTTTAAAAAATTCCCGTCTTGATCAGACGGGAATTTTTGTTTGGTGTCTTGCTATAAAAAGGGAAAAATGGAGAAAAAAATTGCCATACAGGGGTTTGAAGGATGTTTTCATCAAATTGCAGCGCAAAATTACTTTAGCGAGGAGGTGGCTATTGACCCCTGCGTGAGCTTTAGTGAAGTCGTAAGAAAAGTGGCTTCCGGGATTACTGAAGCGGGAGTGATGGCAATTGAGAATTCTACCGCCGGGAGTATCCTGCCTAATTACGACCTGCTGCAACGCTCCGATCTTTATGTAGTGGGAGAAATCTATTTGCATATCCGGCAACACCTGATGACGATGCCCGGTGTGTCCCATGACGAGGTTACCGAAGTACATTCTCATCCCATGGCACTCTTGCAATGCCGGGAATACCTGGAGGGGCATCCCGGCTGGCGGATTATTGAAACAGAAGACACCGCACTAAGCGCCAAGCAGCTCCGGCAATATAAAACCAGACACATAGCAGCTATTGCCAGTAGCCTGGCCGCTGAGCTGTATGACCTGAAGATTCTTGAAAAAGACGTACATACCGAGAAGAAAAATTATACCCGTTTTTTGGTATTAAGCAGGGACGAAAAGCAGAAGGATGCCCAACAGGATCACAAATCATCTATTTACTTCCAGGTGGAAAATCAATCTGGATGCCTGGCCAAGGTTTTGACATGTATTGGAGATCAGAAGATTAATCTCTCCAAACTGCAATCCTTTCCTATACCGGGGTCGAACTGGCATTATTATTTTCATGCGGATCTTGAATTCTCTGCGATGGAACAATTTGATGAAGTGATTGAATGCATCACCCCTTTAACTAAAAAGTTAAGGATATTGGGGACTTATAATAAGGGAATAACCGTGTAGCGGAGACGTGGGGAAAACAATGGATTTAACTGAGGGAACAAGGTAGTTTGAGCGATTAAATTATTAACCAATGGACATAGCTGTAGCAAAAAGACTGGGAGCAACCAAAGAATACTATTTTTCAAAAAAATTGCGGGAAATAGGGGAAATGAATCAAACGATGCCTAAAGTCATTAATTTGGGGATCGGCAGCCCCGACCGCCCTCCGCATCCGGAAGTTATAGAAGTGTTATATCAAACTGCACTTAAGGAGGATACCCATGGTTATCAGAGCTATAAAGGCGCGCCCGAGTTAAGGAAAGCTTTTGCAAAATGGTATGATCGTTTTTTTAAAGTAAAGTTGAATCCCAATACGGAGATATTGCCGCTAATCGGTTCCAAGGAAGGCATTATGCATATATGCATGACTTTTTTGGACGAAGGAGACGAAGTACTGGTGCCGGATCCCGGTTATCCGACTTATCGTTCGGCTTCTCAACTGGCAGGTGGGGTCTGTATCCCTTATGACCTGAAAGAAGAGCTGGGATGGAAACCTGACCTGGAAGAACTGGGGAAACAGGATTTGAGTCGGGTAAAGCTCATGTGGGTAAATTACCCTCAGATGCCTACCGGTGCGAACGCTGACCCAAAGTTCTTTGAATCATTGGTGGCTTTTGCACGGGAACACCATATCTTATTGTGTCATGACAATCCATATAGCTTTGTGCTTCCAGGAAAGCCGTTGGAAAATCCCGCCCCACAGAGTCTCCTGCAGGTACCAGGGGGAAAAGAAGTAGCCATAGAACTCAACTCTTTGAGTAAGTCGCATAATATGGCCGGTTGGCGTATCGGCGTATTAGCGGCTAATGCAGCAATCATTCAGCAGGTCATGCGCTTTAAAAGTAATATGGACTCAGGCATGTTCTTGCCTTTGCAACTTGCAGCGGCTCATGCCCTTGCACTGGATGATAACTGGTATATTGAGATGAACAAGACGTATTTAAAAAGAAAGGAAAAAGCGGAACAACTTTTAAACTTGTTGGAATGTGATTATGAAAAACAGCAGCAAGGGATGTTTCTGTGGGCTAAAGTGCCGGCAATATATAAAGATGGCTATGCTTTAAGTGACAGGTTTCTTTACGATGCACGCGTATTCCTGACCCCGGGGGGGATCTTTGGAAAAAATGGAGAAAAGTATATTCGGATTAGCTTATGCAGTACAGTAGAAACCCTTGAGGGGGCGATCTCCAGAATAACAAAAGCATTGGAACAATAGCACAATAACTAAAAAAATGACAATAACAATAATAGGTGTTGGGTTGATAGGAGGTTCCCTGGCCCTTTCCCTGAAGGACAAAGGATTTGCCGACAGGGTGATCGGGGTTGGAAGAAGGGCACAGAGCATGGATAAGGCGATGGCACTGGGATTGATTGATGAGAAGGCAGATTTGAAATCGGCTGTGGCGCAATCGGATTTAATTGTTTTGGCGGTTCCTATGAGCGCGTTTCATCAAATGCTGCCTGAGGTCTTGGACCTTGTAAATGAGCGGCAGGTGGTGATAGACGTAGGATCTACCAAATCAACTTTCTTAAAAGAGATAAAAGAGCACCCGAACCGGGGACGGTTTGTAGCTACCCATCCCATGGCCGGGACAGAGTATTCCGGACCAGAGGCCGCTATTGACGGGTTGTTTGAAGGAAAATGTACGGTCTTTTGCGATGTGGCTGACAGCGATGAAGACGCAGTAGCCATGGTAAAGAAGATGTATGAAGTACTGGATATGAAAATCATCTATATGGATGGGGAGGCACATGACCTTCATGCCGCTTACGTTTCTCATATTTCTCATATCAGTTCGTTTGCGCTTGCGTTGACGGTCCTGGAAAAAGAAAAGGAAGAAAAACGCATTTTTGAATTGGCGAGCGGTGGCTTTGAATCTACGGTGAGGTTGGCTAAAAGCTCGCCTGATATGTGGACCCCTATTTTTATGCAAAACAGGTATAACGTACTGGACGTACTCTATGAAATGATCTTTCAATTGAAAAAGATGAAGCAAATGCTGATCGATCAGGATGAAGAAGGCTTTCATCAACTGATAGAAGATGCCAATAAGATAAAAAGGATACTTAAATAGTAAGGTTAAGAGCATACATAACTGATAACACAATAATTAATAACTACAACAATGGAACAGACAGCAACAGCACAAAACGTTTGGCAAAAAATGACCAACAAACAACCAGTGGTCATATCCGGCCCCTGCAGTGCGGAAACTGAATTTCAAGTATTGGAAACGGCCATCCGCCTGGCTAAAACAGGTAAGGTAGACATGCTTCGCGCCGGCATTTGGAAGCCCAGAACCAAACCGGGAAATTTCGAAGGCGTAGGTGAGGACGGACTGCCCTGGCTTCAAAAGGCAAGGGATATTACCGGACTGCCTTTCACCGTGGAAGTTGCTACCGGAAAACATGTGGAGCAGGCGCTAAAACACGGCGTAGACATCCTTTGGGTAGGCGCACGTACTACGGTGAATCCATTTTCAGTGCAGGAAGTGGCCGACGCCCTGAAGGGTGTGGATGTGCCTGTTTTAGTGAAGAACCCGATTAATCCGGATTTGCAATTGTGGCTAGGAGGACTGGAACGCATTGAGAAATCAGGGATCAAAAAACTAGGCGCCATTCATCGGGGGTTTTCTAATTTTGGCAATACCGAATATAGAAATGCACCTATGTGGCACATTCCTATTGAACTAAAAAGATTAATGCCCGAGCTGCCGGTGATTTGTGATCCCAGCCATATCTGCGGGCGTCGCGATACGTTACTGGAAGTTTCCCAGAAAGCCATTGACCTGGATTATGACGGGCTGATGTTGGAGTCGCATATCGATCCCGATAAAGCATGGAGTGACGCCAAGCAACAAATTACCCCTGAACAATTGAGTGAAATGATGGGCAAGATCGTTTGGCGTCATGAGACTTCCCAAAAGGAGGAATTTTTAAATGCGCTGGCTAAATTCAGGGAACAGATCAATCATATTGATGATGAGATATTGACTTTACTCGGCAACCGGATGAAGATTGCCGAACAAATCGGGTTGTATAAGAAGGAAAATAACATCACTATCCTCCAAACCAACCGTTGGAATGAAATCCTTGAAAAAGCTACTGTTAAAGGAGAAAAGCTCGGGCTGACCAAGGATTTTATATTAAAACACCTCGACGCTGTCCACCTGGAGTCCATAAACAGGCAAAACCGGGTGATGAATAAACAGGAGGATTAAAACGAAATAATTAGTGGTACAAAGTCAGTATACCTTTTCAGGTAAAAAAGTTCAGTATTATTTTGATGAATCCTTGGCTCACCTCTCCAAGTATACTTCTCCTGATCAAACGATATTGATCGTTGATGAAAACGTGGCGCGTCTTCATCCAGATAAATTGGAAGGGTGGAGAAAAGTTGTGGTGTCGGGATCGGAAGAAAGCAAAAGCATGAACTGTTTTCAACGGGTGATTGATGAATTAATCCGCATGGAAGCGGATCGCAAGACCGTGCTTGTTGGTATTGGAGGAGGCGTGGTTACGGATTTAACGGGTTTTGTCGGTAGCGTGTACATGCGGGGCATTGCTTATGGGTTTGTTCCGACTACGCTTCTGGCCCAGGTAGACGCTGCGGTAGGTGGAAAAAACGGCGTAAATTATGACCGTTACAAGAACATACTGGGCGTCATTCGTCAACCGGAGTTCTTGTTGTTTGATTATAGTTTATTGGATACGCTGGCACCCGTGGATCTGCATAACGGCTTTGCTGAAATCATCAAATATGCTTGTATTTGCGATATGTCGCTTTTCCAGTTTTTGGAGCAGGAAAAAGAAAACGCGCTGGGAAGAGATCCCAAAGTAATCAATCAATTAGTGCATCGGTCGGTGGAAATTAAATCGGACATTGTCAGTCAGGATGAATTTGAAAGCGGGTTAAGAAGGCTGTTAAATTTTGGTCATACGATAGGACATGCCGTGGAAAAGATTGAGAAAATACCCCATGGACAGGCGGTAGCGATTGGCATGAATGCTGCATCAGATTTTTCCGAACGACTGAGTGGGTTACCGCTGGAGGATAAGGAAAGAATCTCTTGTTTGATTGAGGCCTATCATTTGCCGGTGCAATTGCAAAGCAGCCGGCACGAGATAGAACAGCTTTTTCGCATGGATAAAAAAAGAGAGGGGGACTTTATTCATTTTATTTTATTGGAGAAAATCGGCAAAGCCATTATTAAACCTATAACTTTAAAACAATTAGCTACATTGTTATAAATCATGGAAGTAATTATATCACCTGGGAAAATCGAGGGAAGAGTAGCCGCCAATGCTTCTAAGAGTGCGATGCAGCGTGCGATAGCTGCAGCGCTTTTGGCTAAGGGACATAGTGTTATCAGCAATCCGGGCGTAAGCAACGATTGCATAGCAGCCTTGAAGGTGGCCGGTGATCTGGGTGCGGAGATCAAGTATTCAAAAGAAAGAGTTGAAATCACTGGTAATGGGATTATCCCAAAATCCGCTGTGATTAATTGTGGTGAATCAGGGTTAGGTATTCGTATGTTTACTCCCATAGCGGCGTTGAGCACCAAAAAAATCACGATCGTAGGGGAGGGAAGCTTAAGGAAAAGACCCGTTGATTTCTTTGATCAGATACTGCCCGCGTTGGATGTGAAGTGTGAATCACAGGATGGAAAGCCTCCGCTGACTATCCAGGGACCTTTAAATGCAAAAAATATTACAATAGACGGTTCATTGAGCTCTCAGTTTCTCACCGGATTGTTAATGGCCTACGGAACTGCTGCCGAGAACAAGACGATTACGGTAAAAAACCTTACCAGCAAACCCTATATAGAATTGACGTTGAGTCTGATGAAGCATTTTGGGGTAAAAGTAGAGCATGAGAATATGGAACGTTTTCATTTTGGTATGCACCAGACTTACCTCGCACGTGACTATATGGTAGAAGGCGACTGGAGTGGTGCAGCTTTCTTATTGGTGGCCGGTGCCATTGGAGGGGAAGTCGAAGTAGACAATCTCAATATACTCTCTGCGCAATCTGATACAGCCATATTGAACGCCCTGGAGAAAGCCGGTGCCAAAGTGGTAAAGGGAATGTTTGCCATCGTTGTGGAGAACGCACCATTAAAAGCCTTTGAGTTTGATGCAACACAATGTCCGGATTTATTTCCGCCACTGGTGGCCCTGGCGGCCAATTGTGAAGGAGTAACCAAAATAAAGGGCGCTAAAAGACTGACGCATAAAGAGAGCAATAGAAGTGTAGCTTTGCAGGCAGAGTTTGGAAAAATGGGTATCGAAGTCAATGTAGAAGAGGACGATATGTTCATCCACGGGGGTACCGGGATCCGTGCCGCGTCGGTACATTCTCATCATGACCACCGGATCGCGATGGCCTGCGCCACAGCGGCGATAAAGGCAGATGGTCCGGTAAGGATAGCTGTAGCCGATGCCGTTAATAAATCCTATCCTGAATTCTGGAAGCACTGGCAGAAAATCGGCGGAAGTGTACAGGCACTGGCTGTGACGGACTAAGCGTTGAATTGATCATTTTTTTAATTTAAGATATGAATACATTTGGCAGGTTGTTTAGCGTGCATATTTTTGGTGAATCACATGGCGAAAGTGTTGGTATAAACATCGATGGGTGTCCGGCAGGCATACCCGTGTCGGTCGAAGATTTTTTGCCGGATATTGAACGAAGAAAAGGAGGCTCCAAAGGTACGACACCAAGAAAAGAGAGTGATATGCCCATCTTTAAATCCGGTATTTTTGACGGACATACCACAGGTGCACCCTTGACGATTCTTTTTGAAAATAACAATACCCGCTCGAAGGATTATGACAAGCTTCGTGCTTTTCCCCGGCCCGGTCATGCAGACTTTGTCGCTTCTGAAAAATTTGGTGGTTTTGAAGATTACCGCGGCGGGGGGCATTTCTCCGGGCGGCTGACTGTATGCCTGGTGGCCGCCGGTGTGATCGCTAAGAAAATATTGAACACAGTCAAGGTAGAAGCGACGCTAAAAGAAATTGGCGGGGAACAGGATATAGAAAAGGGGCTGCAAAGGGCTATTGCTGCGAAGGACTCCGTAGGAGGGATAGTGGAATGTGAAGTGAACGGACTTCCGATTGGGTTGGGGGAGCCTTTTTTTGACTCAGTGGAATCTTTGCTGGCTCATGCCGTAATGGCCATTCCGGCCATCCGGGGAATCGAATTTGGAACTGGCTTTGCGGCAGCACGAATGTTTGGAGCTGACCATAATGACGCTATCCTTAATGCTGATGGGAAAACTAAAACAAATCACGCAGGAGGCATCGTAGGCGGTATTACCAATGGCAACCCCCTGATATTTCGGATTGCAGTGAAACCTACTTCTTCAACTCCCCAGCGGCAGGAAACATTGAATATCACTTCCGGCGAAGTGGAGCCCTTCAGGGTAGTAGGCCGACATGATTTGTGTATCGCGCTTCGGGTTCCTGTGGTTTTGGAGGCGGTAACTGCCATAGTAATAGCAGATTTGATGATGCTGGAGCAACAGCGCAACCGGGTATGGAAATAGGGTGCTTTTAAAGACGGTCATTCAGAATTTTCTTATCTTCGAAGTTCATAGTTGAAGATTATGCTAACGACAGAACAATTGATTATCAGGCTTGTTGTCGCTGCTTTCTTGGGCAGCCTTGTCGGATTGGAAAGAGAACGCCACGATTGGGTGGCAGGTCTGCGGACGCACATGATGGTGTGTGTGGGCAGTGCACTGGCCATGATTGTTTCCGCGCATGGCTTTATGGACGTGGTCATCCCCGGAAAGGTGGAGTTGGATCCTTCGCGCATCGCCGCTCAGGTAGTCAGTGGCATCGGTTTCCTCGGCGCCGGTACCATTTTATATTTGCGCCATGAAGTAATACGCGGACTGACCACCGCTGCGGGGCTGTGGACCGTGGCTTGCATTGGATTGGCGATTGGCAGCGGGCTCTTTAAGGCGGGAATTATTGTTACGGTTCTGGCACTCATTATTTTGGTCTTGTTAAAGCCGTTGTCAAATTATGTACTGGTTCATGGAAGGAAAAAAATCTTTGTGCTTATTATTGAAGAATCGGCCTCCCTGGATACGATTGGCCGGGCTATTCGCCAACAAAATATTGATGTTTCCAAACTGGTGCTTCAGAAAAGTGACAACACCAGAGAAAACCAGGTGGTGATTACTTTGAGCAAAGGGTTGTCTAAGGATCGGTGGCCATCCTTTATGGACTGCTTAAAAACGCTGGAGGGGGTAAAGGAAGTTCAATACCAGTCCTCCGAAAAATTTCGTGAAGCATAATAAAAGCATGGTGATATGTCAATAGAGGTTCAGAAATTGTCACTTATTGGAGAAGATGAAAGAGGACAGACATTCCATATACAAAATAAACGATCCGGAAATTTTATTCTAGCGTACCGAAAAGTCGGCAGTAGCAGCGGCCGGCATTATCATAGGGGAAAGGCGGCCTATAAAGATCCTGAAATATTATATTTGCTCAGTGGCAGCGCCCGCATTCGCTGGTGCGGATTGTCGGAGAACGTGGTGAGGGAGAAGGTTGTTCAATCACCGGCTAAGGTTATTTTCCCTGTCAATGTCTGGCATGAACTGGTGGCGGAAACGGATTGTTCTTTTTGGGAAATGAATTCCCTGGAGGATGTACAAAAAGATTCCATTCGCATCGAAGAAAATAAATTAGATAGCATAAAAAACAGAATTAATAAATGAGCGAAGAGATTTTATCGAATGATAAAAATTTACCATCCAATACTTCTGTAGGTGGTTTATATGAAGACTGGTTTTTAGATTATGCCTCGTATGTTATCTTGGATAGGGCTGTGCCAACTGTAGAAGACGGCCTAAAGCCGGTGCAAAGGCGTATCCTTCACGCGATGAAAGAAATGGATGATGGCCGCTTTAATAAAGTAGCCAACATCATCGGACAAACCATGCAATACCATCCGCATGGGGACGCCCCTATTGGCGACGCTCTTGTCAACATGGGACAAAAGGACCTGCTTATAGAAACACAGGGAAACTGGGGAGACAACCGCACCGGCGACGCTGCTGCTGCCTCCCGTTATATTGAGGCCCGCCTCTCAAAATTTGCGTTGGATGTCGCCTTTAATCCCAAGACAACTACCTGGCAACTCAGTTACGACGGCCGGAAAAAGGAGCCGCTGACCCTTCCGATGAAATTTCCGCTCTTGCTGGCGCAAGGGGTGGAAGGCATTGCCGTAGGGCTGGCTACAAAGATTTTACCGCATAACTTTTGTGAACTGCTGGAGGCTGCGGTGAAATATCTAAGAGGGAAACGATTTCAATTGTACCCGGACTTTCCCAATGGCGGGATGATCGATGTGGAAAATTACAACAACGGAAAAAGGGGAGGACGGGTGAAAGTCCGTACCCATATTGACATAAAAGACAAAAAGACATTGCTGATAAAGGATGTGCCTTATGGGGTTACCACCACCCAGTTAATGGATTCCATTATCAAAGCTAATGATACGGGAAAAATTAAGATCAAAAAGGTGGTGGACAATACGGCAGGGGAGATTGAAATTGAGGTGCAACTGCCGTCTGGCGTATCTCCGGATATTACTATTGATGCTTTGTATGCGTTTACCAACTGTGAAATATCTATTTCTCCTAATGCCTGTGTGATTGTTGACGAACGTCCACTTTTTTTGAATGTGCAGGAATTGCTAAAGCTTTCGGTAGATCATACCAAGGCGTTATTAAAAAGAGAGTTGGAAATCAAACTGCAGGAGCTTCAGGAAGATTGGCATTATTCTTCATTGGAAAAAATATTTATTGAAAAAAGGATCTATCGAGATATAGAAGAAGAGACCACCTGGGAAGGGGTGATACAGGCCATTGACAAGGGCCTTCAACCATACAAAAAACGGTTTAAACGGACCATAACGACAGATGATATTGTCAGGTTAACCGAGATAAAAATAAAAAGAATATCGAAATACGACAGCTTTCGTGCTGATGAACACATTAAAGGAGTGGAAGAGGAAATCAAGCAGGTGAAGCATGACCTGGATCATCTGATCGATTTTGCCGTAGCTTATTATGAAAACCTGTTAAAAAAATATGGGAAGGACAAAGCACGTAGAACAGAAATTCGCAGTTTTGAAACCATACAGGCGCAGCAGGTGGCCGTGGCCAATACAAAACTTTACATGAATGCAGCAGATGGATTTATCGGTACGTCTTTAAAGAAAGACGAACTGGTATGCGAATGTTCTGACCTGGACGATATTATTGTCTTCACAAAAAATGGTACCATGAAGGTTGTCAAGGTGGCGGACAAGGTTTTTGTAGGGAAAAATATCTTGCATGCGGCAGTATTCGTTAAGGGAGATGAGCGGACTACCTATAACATGATTTATGTGGACGGTAAATCGGGAAAGACCTATGCCAAAAGATTTAATGTAACGGGAGTTACCCGCGATAAGGAGTATCCGTTGGCCGGGAAGGACAGCAAATCAAAAGTGCATTATTTATCTGCTAATCCAAATGGGGAAGCCGAAGTAGTTACGGTTATTTTGAGCCCGTCCTCCAAGGCACGCAATAAAACGTTTGATTATTATTTTGAGGAAATTGCAATTAAAGGACGTGGATCCAAGGGCAACCAGGTCACTAAGTATCCTGTTCGTTCTGTTCGTTTTAAAGAAGACGGGGTAACTACACTTAGTGCTATTAAAATATGGTATGATGATACGATTGGTCGGTTGAATACGGACGGCAGAGGCACATTTGTAGGAAGTTTTGAGAATAGTGATCAGATTATCGCTTTTTACCGGGATGGATCCTACGAAATGACCTCTTATGAGTTGACGAACCGTTATGAGCAGAATGACCTCGTCGCTATTGAAAAATTAAACCCGGAAGCGATTATAACGGCGATTTATTACGATCATGAGAAGAAACAATACAGTGTAAAAAGGTTCCAGATAGAAACGCAAACACTTAACCAGCGTTTTACTTTTATTAAAGAAGGCAGAAAGAATTTTTTGGAACTGGTGACCCTGCAGCCTCATCCGGTAATTTTGATGGCTATTGGGAAGAAAAAATCGGAAGCGGAGGAGTGGGAGGTTGATCTCACTGAAATGGTAGATGTGAAAGGCTGGAAATCACTAGGAAATAAACTAACCGATAAAAAGCTTTTTAATCTGGAAATTATATCTCAGGAAGAAACACAAAATGGAGATGGAAGTCTGGAAGATGACGCCGGAGAGCCGGGAGAAGAAGCAGCGCAGGGGAGCCTGTTTTGATTGATACATGTACTGTGTGCAGGCCTATCGGACAATAAAATGGTTTTGGTGAATTTACTGGAACAAATTATCTTTGCCGCCCCTGAATGCCCAGGTGGCGAAATTGGTAGACGCACTGTGTTCAGGTCGCAGCGC
>CAYXRN010000104.1:0-11700 GCA_964467635.1 uncultured Chitinophagaceae bacterium
AAACCAGATTCACAGTCACCAACGGGTTATATACAGCAGACTACGGTGCAGAACTTATGTATGCCACCAAGGAAATTCCCGCTATTGCTACCGGATTTTCCATCAGATCAGCATTTACGTATTCTATTTACGATGACCGTAATGATACAACTTTTGTCGCTGTAAATAAAGGTGCCGTCAACCAAGGAAAGCCGGCTTTGTACGGAGTGTACAAGCCAGGCCGAAACCGCAGTTACCGGCTTATCACGACTCTTTCCAGCATAACACATGTCCCCAGCCTGGGTTTTACCGTAACACTTTCCACCGATTTGACTATGCTTAATCATACGCGATATGATGCACGGGACGCTGATCCATTGGGCTACCTGGACAACAACATGCAATACGTGGCCATTTCCAGAGACAAGGTAGACGATACACAATATGATTATCTGAGGCTGGCCCCACCTAAAGAAAGCGCTGTAACAGCAACTCATTTTGTGTACCCCAGTGTCAATATTACCATTGCAAAAGAAATAAGAAAAAAGGTCAGATTGATGCTCACAGGATACAATATGTTCAATATTCGTCCGAAATATGTTGACCCTATTACTAAGTCTGTAACTATTTATAACCAGCCGGCTAGTTTATCAGCTGGCCTTACCATTCAACTATAATTAATAAACCTAAAACGCACAACATGAAAAAGTTCCTTTTCTATTTGGTGATTGTCTCGCTTCTCTTTGCAGCCGGTTGTCAAAAAGATGACGTTCCGGCAGTTAAACCCGTGGCCCTTAATGTACAAGTATCATATGATACTGATCAATCATCGCTCAATTTATCGCTTCAAGATATAGAAGTGGAGATCAGTAACGTTACCAATGGTCAGTCCTACACAGCAAAAACCGATGCCAATGGATTGGCAACCTTTGAAAGTGTAGCTCCCGGTAATTATGTGGTGACTGCTGCCCGGACATTTACCGCGGAAGAATATTCTCAGGCTTCCGGTATATCCGCAGCGGAAGACGTGACTTTTAACGCCTCTGAGAATGCAGGTATCCAGAAGAGTCAAACCCTCCAGCTAACACTTATCCCCGGTCGAATAGGCAACCTTGTTTTTAAGCAGCTGTATTATGCAGGCTCGGACATCAGTACGGGAGCCGCCTTTAGAGACGAGTTTGTGGAGATATACAACAACTCTAACGATACCATTTATGTGGACAGCCTTTATTTCGGAAATACCTTAAGTAACAATAAAAGAGTAAGTGACGGTGCCACTACCTTTGACTGGAGCCAGTCAGTAGGCATGCCTTCGGGAATCGGTGACCCCAGTAAGGACTACATTTATGCCCGTTATTTATTTATGATCCCCGGCAGTGGAAAAGACCACCCTGTGGCTCCGGGTAAAAGCATTATTATCGCCCAGACCGCATTGGACCATACGGCCCCCTATAAGGATAACTCTGGTAAAGTACAGGGCATCACCGACCCTGCCAAGACTGTTGATCTCAGTCAGGCCGACTTCGAGACTTATCTGGTGGATTATAACCGGGAGAAAGATGAGGATCCTTCCACTTTCAAACCTTTCCGGTGGGATCTGGACAACCCAGATGTAGCCAACGTAGAGGTGATATGGGTTGCTTCAGGAAAGGATTGGGTTTTAGACGCAACAGGCCGGGAAGATTTCTTTATGTTTAAAACAAATGAAAATGTTTCCACATGGCCATCCTACCCAGACCCCACGGTTACAACGGTTGATAACACGACGAAAATGTATAAGCAGATTCCTGTAAAGTATGTTATTGATGCCGTTGAGATCATTCCTCCCATACCGGCTAAAGCCATACCAAAACGTTTACCGGTTTCGCTAGACGGGCAGGGAACATTTGTGGCCGGCGGACAATATTCTTCCCAATCCCTGATCCGGAAGACAACCACCACCCTCAACGGGCGGATCATATTACAGGACACCAATAATTCCGCAAACGATTTTGACACCAAAACCAAAGCCGATCCTTCAAAAACCGCCGCTTCTTTTACTGTCAATTGATGAAAACCGTTGTCATTATATTAGGATTGATGGGCTGCTCCGCCGGTGTATTTGCACAAGTGAATAAGCTGGCGGACAGCCTTTATTTCTTGCAAACAGGGAAACATCTCTCCAGTGGAACGACGGACAGTATCCTTTTCAATAGGCTGTCTCCGCAGATTTATTTTAATCCATTGACCAGAAACAACAATCATTTTTCCCTAACAAATACCACGCAGCTGGTGGCAGACACCTCAGCTAAGACCGGTTTGCTTCAGTTCTATTACCGGAACCAAACAGGTGACCTTCACCCCGCTCAGACACCTTTTAAGTCAGAGGCGGCAGGCATTTATACCGAAGGCTTTGCTACGTTAGGGCGCGTAAAGCTGAGTGGACGGTTTCGCTTTGCCAAGCAATGGAAAGACAGCCTGGCCAATAACCTCGGTATGCACGGTGATGGCATGTCGCCCTATTATTATTTTACGCCGAAAGCAGGCACCTACGAAGGGCAATACTATGACATGTCGGCTGCTGTTGCATGGAATCTGGTAAAAGCGAAATTATATCTTGGCGTGAAGGCCGATTATGCATACCGTTGGGTAACCGGATCTGTGGATCCTCGCCTGGATGATAAAACTTTGAAGGTCAGGTTCTACCCCTCGCTTACCTACCAGGCAGGCAGTACATTTCTGGGGGTTGAATACCTTACCGGCTACGGATATGAATCCATGAACATTAAGTACAAAAGCGATACCTATAATTTCAGTACGTTATTTCCCGAAAGATTTTATTATTTGAACATGGGATATGGCAATATCGCTCTAAAGTATGATGTGATTGATCACCGGGATATCGGTTACCGGGGACTAGGGATTAACTTTTCCACTACAATGCATAGTTATAACATCCGGCTCAACTTTTTATGGCAAAAAGAAATTGAGCGAAACAAAAAGGATCTTGATACATTAAAAATATCAGACCTTTTCAGCAAATGGTACTTGAACCGTTATACAGCAAATGCCTTAGTGACCAGAAAATCCAATACTATTTTACAGCAACTTTCCCTGAAAATGCAGGTATTAAAGGGCAACGATTTTAACTCCTTATACAATGGAAGCAACTATTCTGCATCCCGGAAAAATATCTATATAAAATATGATCGTCTGCACCAGCGTAAAGAGACATTACAATGGCGATATGGCGCCTTTATAGAATACACGAGTGTCCGGAAGCATGATATATTAGCTTCGCACATTATGCGCTATACCACCATACACCCGGGGATTTCCGGCGGCATCTACCTAAAAGATAAAAGTCATAACCTGATCAGCTTTGCGGTGAAGCCATCACTTATCCTACCCGTAATAAATGAAATAGCTGTGCCTCCCACCCAAATTAATGTGTTTACACAAGGCGTTGCATTCCCTGATTATTATTATCATAGCACAAGACGCCTGGATATAAACATTAATTTTCATTTAATTACACCGCACCTTATAGGCGGCATGCAGGCCGGTCTTTTTCTGGAAGCCAGTTATTTGCAGAAATTGTCAGTCCGTAGCTTTAGGCCTGTGTCACAGAAAACTAACCCGGGTAAAAATTGTTTTAATTTGCAAACCGGTTTCAATGTGTACCTCTAAAATCTGACCGTTTAAAGAAATGAAAAAATCGCTGCTTTTTTCCATAGCTGCTGCTGCTTTGATAGGCTGTTGTTCCTGGCTTACCACACAGGTGTCCTATCAGCCATCCCCTTATAAAAATGGCGATTCGCTGCGCCTTTTATATGAGCGTCCGGTGGAGCAATGGCCCCGGCCATGGATAGACAGTGGTGTGCATTGGAAGCCACTTGGTGCCTTGCCTAAAGATTCGATCTATCTGGAATGGGAACGGAATGACACGGTGAAGCTAGGAAAACTACTATTTTTTGATCCCCGGCTGTCGAGTTCCAATCAGATATCCTGCAGCAGTTGTCATGATCCGGACCTGGCCTGGCAGGACGGAAGAAGAGTATCGTTGGGCAACGACCATCTACAAGGCTCTCGAAATACCCCATCGCTGCTGAATGTTTTCATACAAAAGGAGCTGTTTTGGGACGGCAGGGCGCCGAATCTAGGAAGTCAAGCGGTACAACCATTAACAGAACATCATGAAATGGACATGAATCTGCGCAAATTGCCACGCAAGCTCGGTAAAATAAAAGGGTACAGAGAAATGTTCAGGAAGGTGTATGGAACCAGAAAAATTGATCTTGCAGAAATTACCGGTGCATTGGCCGCTTTTGAAAAAACAATCAGGAGCCGAAAGAACAGGTTTGATCGTTTTGTAGAGGGCAACTATAAGATGTTGAGTGATCAGGAGATAGAAGGCTTGCATCTCTTCCGTACCAAAGCCCGCTGTATGAATTGTCATTACGGAACCTACTTTACCGACCTGAAATATCATAACATCGGCCTGACTTATTATGGCCGGAAATATGAAGATTTGGGCCGCTACCAGGTTACAAAGCGGGCCGCTGATGTAGGTAAGTTCAAAACACCTTCACTCCGGAATCTTTTACATACTCGTCCCTGGATGCATAACGGCTTATTCGATAATCTGGGGGGGATTATCAATATGTACAACAGCGGTATGCACCAATTGGACAATCGGGTGGACCGGGCTGCAGACTCCTTATATCCACATACGGACACACTACTCCGCCCATTGTACTTGACAAAGGAGGAAAAAACCAGCCTTCTGGTTTTCCTAAAGGCACTCAACGGAGTGGAATATAAAATGCCCCGGCCTGAACTGCCCTAATGAACAGCTCTTGTATTGAGTTAATCCAGAAATTTTACCAATATCACTTTTTCTACCGGGAACCCGATGTGCCGGGTCGTTTTTCTTATATTCTCGAGGATCTCCAGAATTTCTTTCAGGTTATTTTGTTGTTTATAAATTTTTATCAGCGGAAGCGCTGCATATATCTGGAGCATGATAAACTTCTTCTGGCGGCAGTTTCGATATGCTTTTAAAAAATATTTACATGCGAGCTCATCATCTCCTTCCGCCATAGCCACTTCTCCTTTTAATATTTCCATCAGTTGTACGGAATGAGAGTCTTTGTTTTCAAAAGAAATATATCGACAATTTTCCAGTTGAGACTGAATACGCTTTGCCTGAGGTTTCATGTTATTCCGAAGATAAGCAAACGCCTGTCGAAAAAGCATAAACCTTACGACTCCCATACAAAAACCTTTTGAAAACAAATAGGGGTGCATATTTTTGATCTTGTCTATAAATACGATCACCTCCCTGTGATTTCCCGACAGCGTCAGGATAAAAACCCCGAGTTGGTAAGAAATAAGCTCTTCAGTGTTAGGCAACCTGCCTTTGGAAAGCGCAGGCATATTCTCTATGAGCCCGCTTAAGCGGGTTAGGACCCTTTGGTCGTAGCAACCTTCGGAATAATACCTGAATATAAAGTTAAATCCTTTGAAAGGATGGACCGGATAGCGTGAGGCCAATACTTCCTGATCTTCTTTCTGTAAAAGGGAAAGTGCTTTTTCCAGTGCTTGCTTATCCATACGAAGAATAGCAAGTGTAGCCATTAGGCACAGTAAATTGATTCTATCAACAGAACTTACCGCATATTTTAACAGCGTTTTCAGCGTTTCGTCATGGGATCTGTCTAAGGAGTTTAATTCTACCAGATAGCCGATAATAAACTCATTACTCTTCTTTATGAATGTTTTTCTTTGTACTCCTTCAAGAAAGATAAGGCTGTCTTCCAGCATGTCACAGACAAATTCTATCAATTCCCATCTTTCGGAAGCGGAGAGCTTATCATAAAAAACAATTTGGTTAACATCAATACCTAAAGCGTTCTCGTTTATCTTGTGCCACAAGATACATTTGATCAGCAATTTCCTTTTTTCATGATCAACGTATTTTTCCAATACCTCTTGAATCAATTCAATGGTTGAACTGCAGGGAGCACGTTTTATCAAAGCCCGCGCAATCATCCAAACATAAAGCGGCTCCTGTACAAACTCTACATAAAAATTGTAATCAAATTTTTTACTGCTGGTTATCTCCTGTATAAATCCTTCGTTAATCAACTCTTCATAAGCTTCCGCAAAGTCATTGTTGTCCTTTAACAGGAGCCCTTTTTCTATCGCGTTGTCCGACCGGCCGAAGTCTTTGATCTCTACCATTTTATTCAGCAGTTGCATCATTCTGACGCCATTTCTTGAGTGGTGTATTTTCTTGTATATAAAAGAAGCGACAAGCTCAAAATACAACGTATTGCTTTTCATTACTCTGCCTTCATCATTTTTTAGCAGCTGATAATAAAGATTGATATAATTTGGATGACTGAGCAAGGCATACAATTTTTTGTTTTCAATAAAAGAAATATGATTCTTTATATGGATGGATTTTATTACGTTTAACGCGTCTTTTTTTTCTAGCGGCAACAGATTGGAATTGGTTTCTTTATTATAAAACAGGCCGGAAAACCATGTCTCCTGAAGATACTCTGATTGGTGAAGCTCTTTTTGTAACGATCGCCAGGTGGAAGGTCGGAATGAAAAAACAATCTTCAACCAGCTTGTTCCTTTCGAGTAGCTCAAGATGTCTTTTACTTTTTGAAAAACGTGAAACAATTGTCTGGAATCATAGCCTCCTTCATCAAAGCCATCTAGCATTAAAACCAGTTTTCCCTTCACTTCATGCGGGTGTTGATGAAAGTACTCTAAGAAATCCAGTTTCTTACCAATCCTGAATTGTTCACCTAACGACTGGGCCAGGTCAATGTCATAAGACAAAAGCTCTTTATGGGCTTCTTTTTTCAAGAACCAGATAATACTGTCGCGATAAGGGGCTTTTTCGTGAAGGAAAAATTTTTCCACGAGGTGCAGCATCTGGACCGTTTTTCCCATCCCGGGATTGCCTATCAGACAAAAGAGCTGACAGTCACTCTTTAAAAAGAGTTCAAAATCGGTTTCTATAGAAGACCGAGATACTGTAAACTCAAAGGGAATGGTGGTGAGGTTGTTAAGCGTTGTATGGGTAATGTGTGTTACGATCAGGGCCTTTTGCCTGAACTCTTCCCAAAGCGTATGTTTGGATAGATGGTCTTCTTTATTGGAAACTGTTTGATGAAATTGTTTCCATCCGTCAAACCCCACGTATTCGCATAGTGTATTAAGGGTATATCTGGAAAATTTGAAGTCCTGCTGGGCAAATCCATAAAAACGCTTCAGTGTGGTCTCACTGATCATTTTCCCTGTAACCTCTTTTATATAGAATGAAATTTGTTTACAATCGCCAGGTGAAATCGACTTTAGCCCTGATTTTGTCTGAATATATTTTTGTAGAATTGTAGCATAGTTGGTCTTAGTAGCGGTGGTTCTCATTTTGAGCGGTATTTCAATAGGATAAAAGATATTTTCAAAACACAGTCTTACTAATAATACTCAATCAATAAAAGGATACCTTTTTTTCTATAAAATTGTTTCATGGAAGGCCTAAAAATAGTGAACCTGTCTATTCTTTTCTAATTCGTGGCCGAAAACTGAACAAACTGAACAAACTGAACAAAACAACAAGCCTGAACAAAAGGAAAACAGCAGACGCCCCCTTGGACAGGTTCCCGTTCATCGGGAAATGGCCCCTTTCTTTTTAAGGCGCCCCATCCTTCAAAACGGTAAATTCCGTACGTCTGTTCAATTGCCGTCCCACCGGGTTATCACTGCCATCAGGTTTGGAATTAGGCGCTACCGGTCGGGTTTCTCCATATCCCTTAGCCCGCAACCGATCAGCTGGAATTCCCTTGGTAATTAGATATTCTACACAAGATTCCGCTCGGCGTTGAGAAAGCTTCATGTTATATTCTTCACTACCAATACTATCCGTATTGGCACTCATTTGGACAATAAGGTCTGGATTATCTTGAAGTATCATCGCAAGAGAATCTAAAACCAGTTTGGATTCGGGTCTCAAAGTAGCTTTATCAAAGTCATAGAGAACATTTGGAATAACAATGGGTTTCCCCACCTCAAAACCTTTAAGGCAAAGGGATTTGCTAAAAAGCGTGTCTACACGTTTTAAATCGTTGGTTGTTACCATTATGCTTTTAGAAAAATACTTAGGTTTGGAAAAATTCAACTTGAGAGGCTTTCTGTTGATCACCTCAAAACGGTACCTGCCGGTTTCGTTGGTAACAATCTGGCTGATCATTTGGTCTGTAAGCGAATCAGCAAGCTTAACAGTGGCGTTTGCCAAGGGTTCCTGGGTATCGCAATCGTACAGTGTGCCGGTAACGGATATCTGCTTTAAGGTAAGGTCATAAAGTTCGAGACAGCAGACAGACTGTCTGTCAGAGCTGGTATAAAACCGGTTTTTATTCCCAGGAGTTAAGGGATAATAAAAATTATCGTCTTTTGCGGAATTAATGGGATAGCCCAGGTCTTTGGGCGTACTCCAGTTGGCCAGGTCAATGCTGCCTTCGCTTTTATAAAGATCGAAGCCACCCATGCCTACACGACCGTTACTGCTGAAAATCAGCTCCTCTTGATTCGCATCATAGTACGGATTCACTTCGTCTTTCGCGGAATTAATGGTTGTCCCCATATTGGTGGCCTGGCCCACCGGCAATCCACTCATATCAATCCGGCAATACCAAAGATCATAGCCCCCTTGCCCCCCAGGCCTGTTAGAGCTAAAAATAAGATATTCTCCGTTTGACGCAACGAAAGGTTCTTTGCTATCATAGCCCGCCACATTCACTATTTCCCCTAAAGATTGCGGCAAGAGCCAATTCCCGTTATCTCCTTTTTTACTCATGGCAATGACATAATGTGCAGGTTCACCTTTTTTCTTCTTGGGCTGCTGCCATTTGGTAAGGTACATGCGGGTAGCAGCCGGACTTAACGCCTGCGCTGCCAGTTCAGTGTGTGCCTCAACGCCTATAGCTACCCTTTCAACAGTATCGAAAACTTCATGACCTGATATATTGACGTGATATATTTTATTAATATACGGGTTTTCCTTCTCAGGGTCTATGCCCTTAATTGCTCGCGAAGAAGTAAAGAAAAGGTCACTTCCTTTTTTCACGGGTGCATAATTGGACCCTCCCTTATTAACAGGGTCCGGAAGCTTCTCAACGTCGGCCAATCGCGGATATTTCATCTGTTCTAGGGCAAACTGGCAGGATTTTAGCTCAAGCTCCGCACGCTGGCTGTATTCGTCTGCTTGTGTATAATCCGATTGAAACCGCTTAAGCTGGTCTATGGCGTCCTTATATTTTTGATCTGCACGTAAACAAACGGCATACCATAGACGAGCCAGCGGGAAAGTGTTGTTTTTAAATTTTAAAGCTTTCGCATACCATTTTTCAGCACTTTTATAATCTTTATATTTCCTGAAAGATTCGCCCAGCTTATAAACCAGTTGTTGGTATTTTTTGGCATCTTTTTCCTGTTTTTTATCAACTGATCCATTAAAAGCATAAGGGTAAAAATACGTCTTTCCGGAGGTGTCGGGTAGCAGATTTAATGCCTTTTGGTAATAGACTCCTGCGGCATAATATTTCTGATTTGCATAATAGGCATCTCCCTGGCGGCTATAATCTATAATATATTGAGCTTTCGCCGCCATAGGCCATAAGGCCACTATACCAATAAGGGTCAAAAACAGCTGTTTCTTTTTCATAAGTTTATAATCTTGGACAGATGAATCGTGGATCTTTGATTTTTTTATGACGGATATAGGAAAGAGATATCTCCATTCCCCCTCTTCCCTGCGATGCAGCTCTTAATTGAGAAACGTTCACATCGTAGCTTAGTCCTAAGGTAAAATCTCCCAAATGGAATCCTACAAAAGGGATCACAGCATCATTGAAACGGTAAGTGGTCCCAAACAGGAGATCCGAATAGTTGGGCAACAGGTACTGCACATATAGTCCCATTGCCGTTTCATGCGCATTTCCCTGACGTATGTAAATGAATTGGGGGGTAAGATTAAACTGACTACTCAGCTTAATCCTCGCTCCACCATGAATGTTTAAACGCATGGGAAGCCTTTTGTCACTCGTTCCGATAAATGGATCATGGGGCCTGGAGAGGTGATACAAGCTGACGCCTCCAAAAGGATTAAGCCGGTAATTAGGATTACGGTTAAAATACACAATACCAAAATTAGCATCAAAAGAGGTTGCAGAAGTTTTATCAAAGCTTTCACCCGAAGGGTGCATTGGATCAAAACCCAATATCGGGTCATATTGGCTTCCGAATTGCAACTTTTGCGGATTAATCCTTCGATTGATAATGCCGGCCTGCAAGCCTATACTCAGAATATTCATGCCTCGGTCATCCAAAATAGCCCGATAGGCCGCCGATCCTAAAGCATTTACGTAACCATATCCGCCGTCGCCCGCCGATTGGTTTACTACGGTGGCCCCCAAGCCCAGGTGCTTGTATGGATAAGTATCAAAAGAAACGGCTTCTGTGGTAAACGGACTGGTGACAGAAGCCCACTGCCGTTTAAAGTTAGCGGTAATTCTAAAGTCTCCATCCATAACGCCGGTTAGCCCAGGGTTCAGCCAAAGGGGATAAGCATAATACTGGGAAAAATGGGCATCTACCTGCGCACGCACCTTTAAAGACAAAAGGCAGCACAAGCACAACGTAGTGGCTATTATAAAATTAATTTTTTTCATAGTTTTCATTTTAAAAGGATCATCATATCGGTAACATTATTTATCTTATCAAAGTGATACTTCCGTCCTTATTCTCAGACTTACCATCCAGGAAGGTTACCTTAAGGTGATAAACATATACACCTACGGGCTGCATTTTGCCGTTGAAAGTACCATCCCATCCATTTTGTTGATTGCGAGATTCAAAGACTTTCTGACCATATTGGTTCCATACAGTTACATGAACGGTCTTAATGGTATTGCCGTAAATAAGCCATACATCATTCAGCCCGTCGCCATTAGGGGTAAATGCATTGGGTACGAAGAAGTTATCACCCTGAGGATTCTTCGTAGTACCTGTTACTGCCTGTGAAGGAGCGCTGTTTTGACAAGAACTTTGTCCTAAAGCCCGCACTACAATGGTTACACTTTGCAATACATCAAGTCCTTTTACTTCATGAGTAGTACCTGTCGTTCCGGAACTGGGCTGCTGCCAGGTAGTGCCGTTATCTATGCTTACTTCATAACCTGCAGCGCCTGATATCGGATCCCATTCAAAAACTATACTCTCGGCAGTGGCAGAAGCTACCCGTACCTGAGGGGTCGGTAGCTGTTCCAACACCTGTACGGTAACTTTAGTCCGTCCGCCGGTATTTATACAGCCTCCTGTATTGACTGTCTCTACATAATAAGAAGTAGTAACGCTAAGCTTAGGCGTTGTAAACAAATCGCCCGTGAAAATGGCTTTACCTCCTGTTTTGCGGTCATACCATTTAAAGGTAACTCCGGTAGACCCAGAACTGGCTGTTAGCGTTGTGCTTGTTCCCGGGCAGACGGGATTTGTGTTTATAGTTACGGTCGGCGCTGCAGGAGGATCTATTACGGTTGCAGTTACCTTGGTCCGGCTAGCATTTGAACAACCGCCTGCGCTCACAGCTTCAACAAAATAGACAGCATTTGTTTGTAAGGCAGGCGTCGTAAAATTTTCACCAGTATTTAACACAGTTCCGCC